>NYYF01000020.1 GCA_002686675.1 Fidelibacterota bacterium | reverse complement strand
AGGATTTTATTCCCTCGTCTGCTATTAAATTCCCGCCTTCTTTTAGAATAATGTTTTTTAATTTTCTCATTGGAAACGTTTTTTGTATATATCGTTTCCAATATTATAAATTAAATTAAAAATAATCAAACAATTTTAAGCTAACTATTGTGATTTGTTTGGAGCCTAAGAAACGCTGGTTACAGTTGTGTTTCTATATCAACAGACGATACAGTCTTTTTCTGTTTTTTTGGGGGAGACTGTTGTTAGGTTATATAAAACCACTTTATATGTTTTTACATATTTTTTTTATAAGTTGTTTTCTTTGGCTGTCGCTTTCCGTGCCAACCGCAAACACATTCATTCCAACATAATGAGCAACGACTGAAACCAGACCTATGGCTTCGCTCCAAATATAATTTTCGTTTTTTGGGATTTTTAAGAAGTCTTTCGTGGAAAGTGTGTGCACAACCACTGGTGGAATTTTCTCAATTTTTGTATAAATATTTGACATATCAGGAAATTGCTGTGCATTCTTTATTGGTGTTTTTCCCCGCAGAAAGGATATTCCAGATCTGTTTACATGCCCAACGATAGATGCTGTCTTTTTAAGACCTTTTAATCTATCAACTATCAAAACATCCTCTATGTTAATTCTTTCTTTCAAAACCAAAAAATTCTCAGGAGAAATATGGTTTAAGTCAAGTTTCTTAGGCCAAATTATTTTTTTCTTTCCGCAATTTGCTATATTATGTCCCGCAAATTGAAGTGTTTCAGTCTCCTCCAAAAATCGTTTTTCCTCATTTGAACATAAATAGACATGGAAAAAGGAGGAGAAGTTCATTGTTTTTTCTGCTTCATGTCTTCCCTGCGGGGACCAAACAAAGCTGTTCCAAGACGCACCATTGTTCCACCTTCTTCCGTTGCTATTTCAAAGTCTCCGCTCATCCCCATCGAAAGTTCCTTCATTTTTGGATAGCCGTTTGGAATTTGGCTGTTTGCTCCTTCTTTTAGCTTCCGCAACAGTGAAAATGCTTGTCTTGTCTCTTTTTGGTCCTCTACAAAAGGACCAACTGTCATTAGACCCTTTATTTTGATATTTGAAAGCTCAAAACATGCAAGCATTTCCTCATCGTTTTGAGGATCAAACCCAGATTTTGTTTCCTCTCCACTTGTGTTTATTTCTAATAAGATAGAAACTGTTTCCCCGCGGATGTTTGCTCGAACATTTAGTTTCTCGGCCAAATTTAGGCTGTTTATTGAATCAATTGAATCAAATAAGCTGATTGCCTTATTAATCTTGTTTGATTGAAGGTGGCCAATCATTCTTTTTTCTAGCCCTGGTAGCTTCGGTAAAAGAAAAAACTTTTCTTCGGCCTCTTGTACCCTGTTTTCACCTATACATCTTAATCCGGAGGCGTATGCCTGCTCTATAATTTGTGGCAGGTGGGTTTTAGTAGCGGCAATAATTAAAACGGGGTGGTTAAAACCACCCCGTCTCTGCGCCCTTATAATTTTTTCCCTTATTTCTATCAGGTTACCAGATAAACTCACTGTTCTTCTTTGTTAAGGTCTTTTCCTTTTGTTTTCTGCTCATCTTCTTCTGTGTTTTTATTTCCTGTTTCTTCTGTTGCCTCCTCTTCGTGAACCACGCGGGTGATTGAGGAAATAGTTGATCCTTCGTCCAGTTTTACTAATCTTACCCCCTGTGTTACCCTTCCAATTGTACGAATCTTTGAAATTGGTTGCCTCATCAATACTCCTTTGTTGGTAATCACAATCAAATCGTCCGAATCCACCACTTCCATGATTGAAACCATTTTTCCCGTCTTGTCTGTGGTTCGCATGGTCATTACGCCCTTTCCTCCTCTTTTCTGTGTGCGATACTGAATAACATCCGTTCTCTTTCCATATCCTTTTTCGGTAGCAACAAGAATGGTTCCTTCTCTTTTTACCACAAGCATTCCAACAACAAAGTCTAATTTAGAACTGAGAGAAATTCCCCGCACACCCATTGTTTTCCTTCCTGTTGAACGAATGTCTCCTTCGCTAAAGCGAATTGATTTTCCTTCCCGTGTCCCAATGAGGATATCGTTCTCACCATCTGTTATCCTGGCCTCTATTAATCTATCATCATCCCGTATTTCTATCGCATAAATTCCACCCTTACGCGGATTTCCATAAGCAGAGAGAGCTGTTTTTTTGATAATTCCCTTTTTCGTTGCCATCACAATAAAGTGTTCATCATCAAATTCTTTTACACTAACAAATGCCTCTACTTTTTCGCCGGGATCACAACCAACCAGGTTCACCACTGCTCTTCCTTTGGCCGCTCGGCCTCCCTGGGGAATATCATAGACCTTCAGCCAATAACACTTTCCTCTGTCTGTAAAAAAAAGCATATAATTGTGCGTGTTTGCTATAAACAGATGCTGAACAAAATCTTCCTCTCTTGATCCTGCTCCCTGAACTCCGCGACCGCCTCTGCGTTGCGATCGGTAGGTTATCACGGCTGTTCTTTTTATATAGCCATTGTGGGTGATGGTAATTACCATGTCTTCCTCTGCTATCATATCTTCCATAGAAAAATCAGTCGCCACAGCCACTATTTCTGTTCGCCTTTCGTCTCCAAATCGGTCCCTTATTTCTAACAGCTCCTGTTTTATTATCTCCATTCGTTGGGCCCTGCTCCCCAATATGCCCTTCAGTTTGGAAATAATCTTAATTACCTCTTTATATTCAGTAACAATTTTATCAACCTCAAGGCCTGTTAGCCTCTGAAGGCGCATATCAAGAATTGCCTGAGATTGTATTTCAGAAAGATCAAAACTGTTCATCAGTCCTTCTTTAGCCTGTATAGGGTCTTTGCTTCCTCTTATGATTATAATAACATCATCAATGTTGTCTAGAGCAATCTTAAGGCCTTCTAATATGTGTGCCCTGGCTTCTGCTTCTCTTAACTCAAACTCTGTCCTTCGAACAACTATGCCATGACGAAAATCAATAAAGTGCTGAAGTATTTCCGTTAGGCCCATAACTCTCGGCACCCCTTCAATAAGGGCCAAAAGAATAATACCAAATGTGTCTTGCAGCTGGGTATATTTATACAGTTGATTCAAAATCACTTCCGGGATGGATCCCCTTTTGGTTTCTACAACAATTCTCATCCCTTCTTTATCAGATTCATCTCTAAGGTCACTGATTCCTTCAACCCTTTTGTCTCTTACTAGGTCCGCGATCTTTTCAATGAGATTTGACTTATTAACCTGAAACGGTATTTCTGAGATTATAATACTTTCCTTGCCACTTTTTTTTGTTTCAACGTGTGCTCGGCCACGGATNTTTATTTTCCCTCTACCGCTTTCGTAAGCAGATTTAACACCNTCAANCCCCAGCATCATTCCGCCTGTAGGAAANTCCGGACCCGGAATTTTATTCATTAAATCATCTAAAGAAACATCGCTGTTTTCAATTAAAGCAACCAGCCCGNCCACCACTTCATTTAAATTGTGTGGGGGTATCTTTGTTGCCATTCCAACGGCTATTCCTTCCGACCCATTTATCAACAGTCCGGGAACAGTTGTAGGTAGAAGGGTTGGTTCACGAAGAGTCTCATCAAAGTTGGGAGCCCAGTCAACTGTGTCTTTCTCTAAATCCCGTAAAAATTCAGACCCCAGCCGTGTCATCCTAGATTCTGTATACCGCATAGCAGCTGCTCTGTCCCCATCTATAGAACCAAAGTTTCCCTGTCCATCAACCAGTTCGTAACGCATAGAAAAGTCCTGTGCCATGCGAACAAGGGAGTCATATATTGCAGAGTCGCCGTGAGGGTGATACTTTCCCATTACCTCTCCGACTATTCTGGCGGACTTTTTATAAGGCCTGTTCCACCCAGCCGCAAGATCATTCATGCCATATAAAATCCTTCTATGAACCGGCTTCAAACCATCCCGAACATCAGGAAGGGCCCTAGAAACTATCACAGACATTGAATAGTTAAGATAGCTTTCCTTCATCTCATCAACGATGTCGCGCGGAAGGGTGTTATCTCTGGCAATATCCATCAGATTTTAAACATCAAGATTTACAACAAACTTTGCGTTTTTTTCAATAAAGCTTCTTCTTGACTCCACATTGTGTCCCATTAAATCCTGAAATGTTTCTTGTGCTTTGGCGGCATCCTCAACCGTCACCTTTTGAAGAGTTCTCTTTTCCGGGTCCATCGTTGTTTCCCAGAGTTGATCGGGGTTCATTTCTCCCAGTCCTTTATATCTCTGTAGGTTAATTTTCTGAGATTTATTATCTTTTTCCATGCGCCCTACTATCATTTCTTTTTCGTTATCATCATAAGCATATGAAATTTTCTTTCCCTGCTGCAGTTTATAGAGTGGAGGCATGGCCATATAAAGGTGGCCATTATAAATAATTTCAGGCATCCGCCTGAAAAAAAATGTCAATAAAAGTGTCCTTATGTGGCTGCCATCAACATCTGCGTCTGTCATAATAATTATTTTATGGTAACGCAACTTGCTTAGATTAAAATCCGCCGCAGAAAGTTCTCCGTTCTCTTCGCCTTCTCCGCCAAAGCCTGTCCCTAGGGCAGTAATCATGGCCTGTACTTCATTATTAGAAAGCAGTTTGTCTATGCGGGCCTTTTCCGAGTTTATTACCTTTCCTCTAAGGGGTAAAATTGCCTGGTTTCTACGGTCTCGTCCCTGTTTGGCGGAGCCCCCTGCAGAGTCTCCTTCCACAAGATATAGTTCACAAAAGGCAGGGTCTCTGTTTGAGCAATCTGCCAGTTTTCCAGGAAGGGTTGAGCCCCCGAGTGCGGTTTTTCTCCTTATTAACTCTCGGGCTTGTCGGGCCGCCTTGCGGCTTCGGGCTGCAAGAAGGGCCTTTTCAATAATTCGTCTGGCAATAGACGGGTTTTGTTCCATAAAGGCCTGAAGTCCGTCATAAACAGCGCCATCTACAAGGCCCTTTACTTCTCCATTTCCAAGTTTTGTCTTTGTCTGTCCTTCAAATTGGGGTTCTGGTACTTTTATTGAAAGAATCGCCGTGAGTCCCTCTCTAAAATCCTCTCCAGAAAGAGACAGTTTCTCGTTTTTTTTAGTTCTTATAAGGTTGTTTTTCTGGGCATGGTTATTCATAGCGCGTGTCAGGGCTGAACGAAACCCGGACAGGTGCGTTCCCCCTTCAACTGTATTAATGTTATTTACAAAGGTAAGAATGTTTTCGTTGTATGCATTAGCATAGCGGAGGGCCGCCTCTACGGGCACCTCTCCGTCTTCTCGAGAAATTGTTATAATTTTATTGTGAATCGGCTGGTTTGATTCGTCAAGAAATTTTACAAAATCACTAAGACCGCCCCGAAACTTAAATGTGTCGTGTTTCTCCTTTCCTTCTCTTTCATCTTTAAAAGATATTTCCAGGTTCTTATTTAAATAGGCCAACTCCCTTAGCCTGTCAGCAATAAGTTCATACTCTATTTCTGTTGTCTGAAAGATTTCCCTGTCTGGCTTAAAAGAAATCTTTGTGCCTGTCTTTTTTGATGTTCCTATCACGCTTACTTTTGTTGTTGGTATACCGCGACAATATTCTTGGCGATGTACTTGTCCTTCACGATGTACGTCTGCAACCAGCGATTCTGAAAGCGCATTCACAACAGACACTCCCACGCCGTGTAGTCCTCCAGATATTTTATAGGACCCCTTTTCAAATTTTCCTCCAGCATGCAAAACAGTCATAACAACTTCAAGTGCGGGCTTTTTTTCCTCTTTATGAATATCTATGGGAATTCCTCTTCCGTTGTCTTCAACAGAAATTGAATCGTCCTGATTAAGGCTAATGTTAATTTTTGTGCAGTATCCGGCAAGAGCTTCATCAACGCTATTGTCCACAACTTCATTGACAAGATGATGCAAGCCACGCTTGCCAATATCTCCGATATACATAGCTGGGCGTTTCTTTACAGCATCAAGGCCCTTTAGAACGGTAATTTTTTCTGCGCCGTACTGGTTTTCTTTTTCTGTTGGATTCTTATTCATAAAAAACGAATGTCCTTAACAATTTCTTTTCCGATCTTTTTGTTCAGTTTTTCTATCATTTTTCTTTTTTTTAACTGTAGTTCTTGCCTCCAAACAGCATTCGTAGATTTTACGGTGAGAACCCCGCTTTCAATCGTGGTTGCTTCTGTATTTTTTCTGACTTTAGGCTCAACTATTTCATCCCACATTGACAGTGCTGAACCTTGTGCTATGGGCTTATCAATGTCAGCCCGCTTCACAAAATCATTTAATGCTTGCTTTAGGCTGCGCATTTTAAGATTCTTTAATGGCGTCTTTTTTTTTAGTCGTTTAGGCGGATGGGCATTAACAACATTGTAATGTCACGGTTTTTTTCTGTTGTTTCGCCGTTGAACAACGTAGAACTTATTGGTGTGTCCATTTTTATTATTACGTTCTCGTCCTTTATATGAGAAACAATGTCTTTCAAATAGTTTGCGTTATATCCTATTGTTAGTGGTTCCCCTGAAAACTCACCCTTCATTTCCTCTTGGCCCCGCGATGCCGTTTCTGGATCCTCTGTCTTTATTAAGACTGTATCCTTGTCTGGGGTAATTGATATCTGGTGGGTCATTTTATTTGAAAAAATCGATGTCCTTTTTACTGCACCCAAGAACCGTTCTTTATTAACAACTAATTTCTTTTTGTTTTCTTTTGGTATGACGCTTTCATAGTCTGGATATCTTTCATCAATAATTCTGGTTAAAACCTTTACGCCGTCACTTGTCGCTGTCGCATGGTTTGTGCTAATCCATAGTTGAGTTTTACCATCATCTACTAATAAGGAACCTAATAAACTTAAAAACTTCCTCGGGATAATTACTTCACCAGTAAATCCATCTGTTACATAGTCATTAACAATATATCTAACAAGCTGATGTCCGTCTGTTGCAACGGTTGTTAGCTTGTTCTTCTCTGTTTTTAAATATAGACCTGTTAGTGCTGGCTTTAGCTCATCGTGGCTAATAACAAAGCTGGTAGATTTTATGATCTCACTAAGTAGGTCTGATTTTATAGGAAGGGGGGATTCTTCTTCAATTTCAGGAACTGCTGGGAATTCTTCGGCTGGTTTTCCCATAAGATTGTAGGTTCCTTGTTCTGTTATGAGCTTAATTTTATGTTGGTCGTCGATCTCAATTGTAATCCGACCGTCTGGAAGTTCATTCGTTATATTTATTAAGGTATGAATTGGAACTGCAGACGACCCCTCTCTTTCTACACTTGCGGATATATTTATTATAATTGTGATTTCAAGGTCGGTGCTCCTTAAAATCATTTCATTATTATTTGTTTGCAAGAGTACGCAACTTAAAATAGGAAGTGTTGACCTGTTGGGAGTTGCCTTGGATAATTTTTGTATAGCAGATTGAAGCTCATTTTTGTTTATAGATATCTTCATGTAAACACCTCTAAATACTTGAAACGAACTTAATATAAAAGAGTGACGATTTTAAACTAAGTTCTTTGTTATTAATAATAAATTTTTAAAATTTAATTAAATATATAATAATATTATTATAAAGGTAAATGTGGAAAACATACATATATAAATTAAATATTTTCCTAAAATATCAATATATAGTCTTAAAATATTAAAGCAATACATTATGTTGAAAACATAATATTTTTACTTAAAAAGATCTAAAATTATGTGAAAAAAAATTATTCATATAATTGAATATAAACTTGTTTCCTTGCTTCCTCCATCCAATTACGATACCATAACATTTTCTTTTGATTTAATGCCATTAATTCAAGATCAACCCAATGATCAGACAGATTAGGTTTGCCTCCTGGCTTAATTGCTGATATCCAAAGAAGATGGTATCCATAATCTGTTTTGACAGGCATACTACATTCATTTAAACCTAGGTTGTTTTGTTGAATAAAAGATGAAATTCCAGATATTGAATATTTTAGCGGATTTATCCATCCAATATTTCCACCAACCTTTTTTGTCTTTTTATCATCTGAATATCTGTCAGCAATTTTTTTAAAATCTTCGAAAGAAAAAATAGAATCTCTTAATGATAATGCTATATCGTAGGTTCGTTGTTCATCTTTTTCTTTTATTTTTGGAGAAACAAGAATATGGCTAACCTTGACCTTGTCTCCTTGTTTTTCTTGGACATTAATAAGATGATATCCAAAAACGGTTTCCACAGGTTCGCTTACTATTCCAGGCTCTAAAGTGAAGGCCACTGTTTCAAACTCTTTAACAAGAGAACCGCGGCTAACAAGCCCAAGGCTTCCACCTTTTGATTTACTTCCAGGGTCTTCAGAAAACGTCTGTGCGAGGCTTTCGAAGGATTCACCGCCAAGAATCTGTAAACGAACATCTTTAATCTGTTTTAAAGCCGTATTTTTACTCTCTTTGCTGGGTTTTATAGTAATTAAAAGATGATTAAGGTTAATAAGAGAAGGGAATAGGGGTAGGCTGTCTTTATAGGTTTTAAAAAAAGAGAAAACATCTTCCCGGCTTGTTTTTATGTTTGAAAGTAATGAGTATTGAAATTGTTCTGAAATTAATCTATCGCGCATTTCATACCAAAATTCACGCCTAAATGAACTTAGAGACTGTCCAAGAGATGTTTCCGCCTTTTCTTCGCTCCCAGCTTGGGAAACAAATGTTTCTATTTGTTGATTCAAAGCAATGTCCACGTCCTTTTCTTTTACTTCAATTGAATCCAACTCGGCCATTTCAAGGATGATTTTTTGATCTACAAGAGACTGGAGAACTTCATATTGAAGTTCTTGGAACTGTTTTGGGTTATTATTGGGATCAATACGCTGTTGTAGGGCCGTCATAGAAACTACTTGTGAAAGATCACTTTTAAGTATAATGTTATCACCAACAATTGCAGCGATACCCTCTATATATTTTTCCTGATTTTGTGAATATACTGTGGCTGTACAGAGAGAGGCCAACAAAAGGAAAGTTGAAAAAAGGGAAGAGAAAAAAGACTTCATTTTAATTTATTATTATTAACTACAATTTCTGCTTCATTTCTAAGGCTATCAAGAACCTCATCTTTTTTTGAAGCTAGTTTTTTATTTATTAAACGCTGATATATTTCATCATGAACCAAATCAAGACCCAAGGGCGACCCCCTTGGAAAGGTTTCAAGGATCTCAATAAGATGAAATTTGTTTTTTAAGTATAAAGGTCCTATAATATTCTTTTTTTTTCTCTTTGAAAAAATTAGTTTATCCAAAGTATTATTTAAAGCTCCCTCTGTTACCACACCTGAGAAAACGCGGTTATTTATAATAAGATCGTCCCTTTTCTTTCCATTTTTATGTTTTGCTAGGACGGATTTTATTTTAGTTGCTTCTTTTTTGTCGCTAATAATAAAATGATTAATTTTTGCTGCCAGTTTATATCGAAAAAATTGTTCTTTGTTTTTATTGTAGTATTCTTTTATTTCTTGGTTTGTAATTTTTAGGGAGCCACTACATAAAAGGTCAATGTATGTTTTAATTGTAAGAGATCTTGAAATTTTGTTTATAGTAGATTTAAGTTTTATATCAAGGGGCACGTCCATTCCTACGGCAGCCTGATAGAGCAGTTCATTATTAATCCAAGCGTTAATGTGTTCGTTTGCACGAATATCCGGATTTGTAGCAACAGCCTTTTTTAACATAGTTTCTGTGAAAAAAACATCATTCACGCTTGCAGCCACATTCCCGATGTTGTTTTTTTTCTGTAAACATCCAAAAAGGAAAGTTGCTGCAAACAAAACTGTTATTTTATTATTCATCTTACGTATAAAATGTAGCAAAAAGAGCAACTATACCCGGAACAAATTAATAAAATATCTTGCTGTTTTTAGCGATGCAGATATGTTGGGTACGGAAACAGAGATAGTTATGTCGCCGTCCATTTCTTTTATTTTATAGAAAGGCTTTTTTACTGACAGCCTGTCTTCTATTGATTTAATAGAGGAAAAAGGAAAAAAGGAACAAAGTACGACGGAACAAAGGGAGCTCATTATTTTTAGTGTTTGAACAGAGGACCCGACCAAAGAGGCTCGCATTTGAGCAATGCGAAACAACGAGGATGCAGGCCCGGGCAGGCGCCCAAAACGGTCTTTTAGTTCTGACAAGACATCTTTAATTTTACTGGCGTTTTCTGCTTCTGATAGTCGTTGGTAGAAATAAAGCCTGTCGTCTTCAGCGGGAACATATTCAGAGGAAAGAAGAGCGTGCCCGCCAAAATGCACAGAGGGTGCTTTCGTTTTTTCTTCGTGTTTTCCTAGCGCCTCATCAGAGGCTTCCTTTAATAGGTCGCAATACATTTCAAATCCAACAAAAGAAAGATGGCCGCTTTGTTCATAACCAAACATACTTCCTGCTCCGCGAAGCTCAAGGTCTCTTTGTGCAATGTCATAACCAGAGCCAAGCTGAGTATAAGTTTCCATTGCCTTTAGTCGTTTAAAAGCCGCGGTATTAATAGAGACACCATCAGGAACAAAAAGAAGGGAATAGGCCTGTTTTGGGCTACGACCAACTCGGCCACGAATTTGGTACAGTTGGGATAAACCAAAATTTTGCGCATTATTTATAATTATGGTGTTTGCATTTGCAACATCTAAGCCTGACTCAATAATTGTTGTACAAAGAAGAAGATCAGTTTCTCCGGCAAAAAAGGACAAAAAAGTAGGCTCAAGAGTTATAGTTTTCATTTTACCATGTGCGATACCAATTGATAAAAAAGGGAACATAAGAGAAAGCTTTTTATGGAAAAAAGGCAAGGAGCCTATGTCATTATGTAAAAAATAAATCTGTCCGTTGCGTGATATTTCCCTCTCTACGGCGAACCTAACCGATTCCCAGTTGAAATAAGAAACAATAGTTTCTATTGGTTTTCTTAGTTTTGGTGGTGTGTCAATTTTGCTGATGTTTTTAATACCAACGAGAGATTGTTGTAGGGTTCTTGGTATAGGTGTAGCAGAAAGGGTTATTATGTCAATATTTGGACGTATTTTTTTAATTATTTCTTTGTGCCGGACACCAAAGCGTTGTTCTTCGTCAATAATCAAAAGGCCAAGCCTGGGGACAATAACATCGGGAGATAAAAGGCGGTGTGTGCCAACAAGTAGGTCTATAAAGCCGCCAGACAGCTTTTCGAGGATTTTGTTTTGTTCTGGTTTTGTTTTAAAACGAGACAAAAGCTCTATCTCAACACCAAGGGGGCCTAGGCGTTCTTTGGATAAAATATAATGTTGATCTGCCAAAAGTGTTGTTGGGGCAAGGAAGAAAACAGTTTTATTGCTGGAAACTGCCTTTATTATTGCACGGAGCGCAACCTCAGTTTTTCCATAACCAACATCGCCACAAATAAGCCTGTCAATAGGCATTTCTTTTTCCATGTCTTGAACAACGCTTGATATTGCTTTTTTTTGATCGGGTGTTTCTTTATAGGGAAAAGACTCCTTTAGGGCTTTATACAGCCCATCATTGTGACCATAAACAAAACCACGAGGAAGAGAGCGGAGAACTTGGTTTTTTATAAGATCTTTTATAACACCTTTAGCCATTTGTTTTGCGCGACGTTTTTGCCGTAACCAGCCTGGTTTTCCGAGAGCGGACATACGGACAGACCCTTCTCCGCTTTGTTGATATTTATAAATCATTGTGAGGTGCTCTGTTGGTAAATATAACACCCCACTATCAGCGTAAGTAATTTTGAGACACTCCTGTTTTTTTTCTTTTGCTGTAATTATTTTTAATCCCTGGTATTGCCCTACACCAAAGTTTTTATGTGTTAGAAAATCCCCTGGAACCAAATCTTTTAAACGCGCCACCCTGGCCTGCCCGTGTGTGCCCGGGCTGTCGCCCGTTTCCCAACGGGAGGCGGTCTCGGGAGCAACGCCAGAAAGAAAGGAAAAAGACAGGAAAAAGAGGCGGTGCTCAGGAAACACTATGCTTTCGGGTATGCTGCCGGAAACAAGGGTCGCGCTGGGGGGAAGGGTTTTTTTAACTTTTTTTATCTGTTTTCGATTATTACAGAAAACAAATATTTTTTTGTAATGTTTTGTTTCTTTTAAAGTGGTCCTAATTTTATTTTTTTCAATTAAAGAGCAAATAATTTTTTCAGTATTTGAGTTAGGGTTGTTTTCTGTAATGGAAAAAAGGTTCTTTTTAGATTTGACAAATAGTTTCTTGGTGTTTTTCTCGGTTAAATCAAACATAGAAATAAGTTTTTTGTTTGTTTGTATTGGTGGGAGGAGAGTTATCTCTTTTGTTTTTGTTATTGTTCTTTGTGAGGTGGGATTAAATATTCGTATAGACTCTATTGTGTCATTAAAAAACTCAACTCTTATGGGGTGTCTTGATGTTATGGGAAAGACATCAACAATGCAGCCACGAACCGAATATGTTTTAGGACAAATAGTTTTTTCATTTTTATTATAACCCCATTTATTCAGAACCCGAACAAGAGATTCGCGACTGATTTTAGTTTTTTCTTTTAATAAAAAATCATTGAAATTGTTTTGCCCGGCTGGAAACAGTTTTTCATACACACCGGACAAAGAGCAGATAAACAGTCTTGGTTTTTTTACAGAAAGGGCATAATAAGATTCTGTTTGGTGTCGTTTATACTCAGGGACAAAGCCCTGTATGTGAGAAATAGATTTCTGTGTTTTTGGAAAATAATAAATAAATTCTGGGCAAAAACACCAGCAAAGCTCGTAAAGAGCCTTAGAAGAGGCTTCATCCTCTAAAAGGACAAGTAGCGTTTGGTTGTTGTTTTTGAAGCGGGACAAAAGGAAAAGGCCCAGGGCTGTAATGTGTAAACCGCTATAGTTAAGAAACCTTAGGTTTAGTGTTTTTGAAAACCACTGTAGGAAAAGATCGGCGGTCAACAGCTTTTGTCCGCTCACAGGAAAGAATTATTTATAAAGGAGAACAGAAAGAACAGAAATATCAGCGGGCGTTACACCAGAAACGCGAAATGCCTGCCCAAGAGTTTCTGGTCGAACAAACTGTAGTTTTTCACGAGCCTCTAAAGAAATGGTGTTAATTTTTGAATAATCTATGTCAGGAGGAATTGATACATTTTCTTGTTTTAGCATTCGGTCTACCTGGTTGCGCTGGCGTTTAATATACCCTTCATATTTTATCTGCGTTTCTACTTCAAACAAAACCTCCTGGGCCCAGTGAGGGCTTATAGCGGTGTTTTCAAGAACAGAAAAATATCTTTTTGGCATTGAGTTAATTGAAACCTCTGGCCTTTTAAGAAAATTTTTTGCTGGTGCAACATGAGGAACCGTCTTCTTTTTTGAGTTCGGAAACAAACCAACAACTTCTTCCTTAGAAAGAGAACCGCCCAAGCCCCTGATAATCTGTTCAGTTAGTTTTAATTTATTATGTAAGGAATTATATAAAGGACTCTTTATAAGGCCGAAGGTTTTGGCCTTTTCTAATAAACGAGCGTCGGCATTAGAATAACGAAGCAACAGGCGGTACTCAGCGCGAGAAGTAAACATTCGATATGGTTCCGCAGTGTCTTTTGTTATCAGGTCGTCAATTAAAACCCCCATATAAGCCTCATTCCGACTAAGGACAAGGGGGTCTTTGTTTTTGTTGTACCTAGAAGCGTTCACGCCGGCAACAAGACCCTGTGCGGCAGCCTCTTCATAACCAGAGGTGCCATTTATTTGGCCAGCAAAAAAGAGGCCAGATATTTCTTTTGACTCAAGAGAAGCTTTAAGTTGAGCAGGAGGAAAAAAATCATACTCAATAGCATAGCCCGGACGAAGAAACTCAACATTCTTTAGGGCAGGAATTTTTCTAAGCGCACTAAGCTGTGTTTTTTCTGGAAGGCTTGTAGAAAACCCATTAACATAGACTTGATCAGAAGAGACCCACTCGGGCTCAAGAAAGAGAAGATGAGACTTCTTTTTTACAAAACGATGAATTTTGTCTTCAATTGAAGGACAATACCGAGGCCCAGCGCCAGAAACATCTCCAGAAAACATTGGGGACTTAGAAAGGTTTTTTTGGATAATATCATGACACACCTGGTTTGTTTTAATGGTATGGCAAGGGAGATTTTTGGGTGAAAAGTTTTTTGTTGAGTATGAAAAAGGGGCGGGGCTTATATCACCAAAAACCGCCACTGTTTTACCCCAATCAACAGAAGGGCTATACAGGCGGGGTGGCGTGCCGGTTTTTAATCTTCCGGACCTTAAACCAAGGGAGGTTAGGGCCTCAGTAATGCCGACAGCCTGGTGCTCACCCATTCTTCCGGCTTGTGTCTTTTTTTCTCCGACATGTACAAGACCACCCAAAAACGTACCGCAGGTTAAAACAACGGAAGGAGCAAAAAGAGTTTCACCACTACGAAGCAAAACACCAGAAAGTTTGTTTTTATTAAGAAACAGATTAATCACCTCCCCGCCCACTATTTTCAACCCAGGAAGACCAAGAAGAACCTTTTTTATACAGCGCTCATATTGCCTCTTGTCAACTTGTGCTCGCGGAGACCACACAGAGCGGCCCTTTGAAAGGTTTAGTAGTTTAAACTGAACACCCGCAGTGTCGGTAGTGCGGGGCATAAGAGCGCCCAAAACATCCATTTCTCGAACAAGCTGTCCTTTTGCTATTCCACCAATAGCCGGATTACACGACATGCGACCAACAGAGGAAATATCAAGCGTTATAAGTGCAACTTTTTGCTTTAATTTAACAGCAGCGTAGGCAGCCTCAACGCCGGCATGACCGCCGCCAACAACGATAATATTAAAGTGGTTTTCCTGATGTTTCACGTGAAACTATTTTCCAACACAAAACGATTTAAAAACATTATTAATAATTTCGTCTGGCGTTGTTATTCCAAGAAGAGAGTTAATACTATCTAAAGCAGAGGAAAGCTCAAAAGAGAGGAGCTCATAGGAACAGTTTTTATCCTGAAGAAGCCCGGTTCCCGTGGTCAGACACCCAAAAACATCCTCAAGGGCAACTTGTTGTCTTGTTGTGGTAAGAGGCGTGGCGCTTGAAAGAGAAGGAGAAACGCCCAGTGTTTTTTTGATTGTGTTTTTTAGATCGCCAATACCTGTTCTCTTTTTGGCGGAAACAAACATAAAACCAGGGAAGAGGAGTTTAAGCTTCTGTAGTTCGTTAGGTTTGATCAGGTCAGCTTTATTAATTATATGTATTGACGGTTGGGCATATGCAGATTTTTGTTTGTATGTGCTGTTTTTGTTGTATTCATAAAGGGAAAGAACAATATCTGCTTTTTGTGTAAGTTTTTTTGTGCGCCGTATTCCTTCCCGTTCCACGTCTGCGGCACCCCTACGGATGCCGGCAGTATCAAAAAAGCGAACAGGAACACCATCCAACAAAAGAGAAACATCAATACTGTCTCTTGTTGTTCCTGGTTTTGGGCTTGTAATAGCGCGGTCTGTTTTTGTTAATGTGTTAAGTAGGGTTGATTTTCCGACATTTGGTTTTCCAGCAATAACAACAAGGGCTCCATCCATTAATAGGCGGCCTTCTTTTCGGGTATTTAAAAGACTTTTTGTTGTGTTTTGAATTCTTATTATTTTAGAAAGAACGCCTTTCCTTAGTTTTGGCTGAAGATCTTCTTCAGAAAAATCAAGTTCAAACTCGACCTGTGTTAATAAGTCAACGAGTTTTTCTTTAATTTTCCTTATTTGATCGGAAAGTTTTCCCCGAAGAATCCTGTGGTTTAGCGCAGCGCTTTCGGAAGACTTTGAATAAATTAAAGAAGAGACAGACTCCGCCTGAAGAAGATCAATCTTTCCGTTGATAAACGATCTGTGGGTAAACTCCCCGGGCTCAGCAATGCGAGCCCCCTCCTCACAGCACCTTCCTATTATTTTATGTACAATTGTTGGGTTACCGTGACATGAAATTTCAAAAGAATCTTCCCCGGTATAAGAACTTGGTGACCTGAAGAAGGTTATTAACCCTTCATCAAATGTTTTTCCGCTTTTTTCAGCAATTAGAACGTGGATGGATTGGCGAGGTTTAAAGATCGGTTTTTTTCCATCCGACAAAAAAGTAATTGCACGAGCGATGTTTTTTGAAGAAGGGCCGCTAAGGCGTATAACAGCAATGCCCCCATAGCCAAAAGGTGTTGCCGGCGCAACAATTGTGTCTGTAGCTGTGCTCATGGTTGATAAAAGGGTCTACTTGGTGGGCTGTTGTGAGGGCGTGAGAAATTTTTGCTGAAGAATAGTAAAAACATTAAACAATGTGTAATAAAGATTTAAACCGGAAGGAAAATTATTAAAAAGTAAAATAAAAAAACCGGTCATAAAATAAGACATAAACTTTTGTTGTCCGGAGGCCTGTGTCGGCATCATTTTTTGTTGAAGAAACATAGTAACCCCCATAACGAGAGGCAAAACAGCAATATGACCACCATAAACAGGAAGAGAAAAGGGGAGGTGATAAATAATATCAGGACTGGAAAGGTCATTAATCCAAAAGACAAAGGGGGCGTTTCGAAGCTCAATTGTCGATCGAAAGACTTGAAAAAGAGCAAACAATAGTGGCATTTGTAATAACAGAGGAAGACACCCCCCAAGGGGGTTTACGCCGTGTGCTTTATAAAGGGCCATAGTTGCTTTGTTTAGTTTGGTGGGGTCCTTTTTGTGTTTTTCTTTTAGATCTGCCACAAGGGGCTGAATTGCTTGCATTTCTTTTGTTGACTGGTAGCTTTTTTTGGTTAAAGGATAAACGAGTATTTTTATAAGGATGGAAAACAGGACTAAAACGACACCATAGTTGGGTATAAACTGATGTAAGAATTTTAATAACCACAAGACACCCTTGCTGATTGGCCGGATAGGTGCAATGCCAAAATTCATCAATGAAGAAAGGCCCACGTCAAGGTCTTTAATTCTCTTGTATTCTAATGGTCCCAAATATAAAGAAAGCCTGGAGCCGGGATCGTTTGCTTGAAAATGAGCCTTGTAATTATAAACGTTTTGGTTGTCATTTGCTTTCCCCAGGTTAACCTCCACCGGCCCTGTCCCTGTCTCTGGAATGAGAGCAGAAACAAAATATTTTGAGCGAACAGCTACCCAGTCTGTATTTCCGGAAACCTTACCCCAATATGAGGGGTCGTTCTTTATTCCTGAAGATAGTTTTTCGAAAGCGTATGGTTTTCCTGCTTGATAAACATAACCCCCAAAATAAGTCAACTCATCTTGTGGGTTGTTTTCTGTTTGCGGCAGGCCGCCGCTCCATGTCACGGCATAGTTTCCAAGGTGAATAATGTCTGATAATTCAGACAGGTTTAAAAACAGGTCTATACTGTAGCTGTTTGGATAAAAGGTGAGGCTTTTTTCGATTAAATAGTTTTGGTTGTTGTAAATAACTTTCTGTTGAAACGTTATTGTTTCGCTTTTTTCTGTGACGTCAATTTTTTTAAGTGACACGTCAGTTTCCCACGGCTTTTTTAGTACAATTAGATCTCCATCGATAGAAACGAAGCTTAAATATAAATTTCTTTTGTTCTTGTCGTCAATTAGGTTCACGGTGGAGTCGTTTTTCAGAAGATGGTGTTTTAACCTAAAAGAAACAATTGATCCACCGCCGAGGGTTGAAACTGTTGCCTGGTAGAGGTTTGAATTAATTGTTATATTTTTTTCTTCAGCAGGCAAATCATAAACAGCATAGCGATCGTCGGCTCTCTCTTTTGCGTTTTCTGTTTCTGTTTTTTCTGTTGTTTTTTCTGTGGCTATCTCATACTGGCTGCTTGTTTGTATGTTTCCATCTGGTGTTTTAATTTTTTCCGGTGTGATAAATTCTAAATAGAGGGGATATAAAATTAAAATTATGGCTATAAATAAAAAGGCGGTAATTGTGTTTCTGTCCATAGCTTATAAAGGGTCATAGCCCCCACTATGAAAGGGGTGGCACTTTAGCATGCGCCTAGCTATAGCAATTATGGCGCGCGGAAAGTTTTTTTCTTTTAGAGCAGAGAGTGCATAGCTAGAACAGGGGGGGGAAAACCTACAGTTCTGCCCCAAAAAAGGAGAAAGACAGGCTTTGTACAGAACAATCATGCCTACACCCAGGCTGTTGGGGGCCCTGCAAATAAACAAGAAAGACTTCTTTAACATAGGATTTATGCCGAGACAGACTTTCTCCCCCTTTTTCTTCTTCTTGATAAAACACGACGCCCCCCGACGGATGCCATCCTGGTACGAAAGCCGTGCTTGTTTTTTCTTTTTCGGTTGCTGGGTTGATATGTACGCTTCATCTTGTCTCCATTTTTATTGTTTAAACCTTGAAATTAAAAACAAATAGAACAAACAACAAAAAGGAGATTTTTTATATTACTATAGAGTTAAATAAAACGAATGACTATTGTGTTCTGTTTATAAATTATAATAGATTATAAGAAACAAACCAATGTGGAAAACTTGTGGAAAACCAAATGTTGTCGTATAAAACTCTCTGGAATAAACTTAAAAAAGAAATAAAAGAAACAACAAACGAAAGAATGTTTAATACCTGGATAGAGCCAGTTAAGCCAATCGCTTTAAACAGAAACAGTCTCGTTTTAGAGCTACCAAATCAGTTTTTTTATGAATGGATAGAAACACACTATAAAAATCAATTTGAAAAAATAATAAAGGAAAAACTAAAAGAAGAAATTAAAATTCAGTTCACAATAGGCATTGAAAATATCTCAAATAAAGCAGAAAAAATAACGCAATACAAAAAAGAGGCACCCACTCAAAAAAAAACAAACTTAAACAAAAAATATGTTTTCTCTAACTTTATCGAGGGGGGCTGTAATCAGTTTGCAAAGGCAGCAAGCACCTCAGTGAGCGAATTTCCAGGACAAAAAGGATTTAATCCCTTGGTAATTTATGGGGGTGTGGGGCTGGGAAAAACCCACCTTCTCAACGCCATAGGAAATCAAATAAACGAAAACCATCCGAAGCTAAACACCGTAGGAGCCACAAGCGAAAGGTTTACAATTGATTTTATTTCAAGCATACAAAAAAACAACACAATCACCTTTTCACAATATTATAGAAAAGCAGACGTTTTGCTTATAGACGACATACAGTTTCTTCAGGGAAAAGAGCAGACACAGGAACAGTTTTTTCACACGTTTAATGAACTATATCAAAACGGGAAACAGGTTGTTTTAACGGCAGATAAATATCCCACAGAAATGAAAGGACTAAAGGAAAGGCTTTTGTCCAGATTTGAATCTGGCCTTGCTGTTGATGTACAGCCCCCCGATTTTGAAACAAGGGTGGCAATATTAATGGAAAAAGCAGAACAAAGCGGGCTTGCCCTTTCTTATGATGTAATAGAGCTTATAGCAACACATATAAAAGACAATGTTAGGGAGCTTGAAAGCACGGTGATAAGACTCTTGGCACGCTCTTCTCTTACGAAAACGGATATTAACTTAGATCTGGCTAAAAATGTTATTATTGAAAGAAAAGGCAGAAGCCTCGCTACGGAATTAACAATTCAGGAGATTGTTAAACGGGTATCAAACTTCACAAAAGTACCAGAAGATAAAATTGTTGGGAAAGGAAGAGAGAGAAAGATTGCGGAAGCACGTCAATTGTCAGCATACTTGTGTCGGGACATATTGGGAAGTACGCTTGTAAATATTGGTATGTTTTTGGGTGGAAGAGATCACACAACAATCATGTATGCCTATAAAAACATAGAGAAAAGAATTGAAAAGGAACCACGAATAAGAAAAACCGTAAACTCTCTTAAAAAAGAATTTAGCTATATTTTAAGCTGAAAAAAGCTCTTGGCGGGTGTTTCCTTTTTGTCCGTTTTTTATTTAAATTATATACAAAGGTTTTCTAAACCAATAATTCTTTTATGTAATCAGTATTAAATAATATCGCAGCACCCTTCTTTTGTCAAAAAAAAACACAATAGAACGTTTACGCCCCCGCCCGGCTTTTATTCGTTACTTTTTAGGCTATCTGGCAACGTTCATAGTTTCTATGCTTACGAAAACAAAGGTTTGTGGCAGAGAAAACATTCCCAGAGAAGGCCCGTTTATAATAATAATAAACCACTTTAGTTATGTAGATCCTGTGTTTGTTATACATGCTGTTCAAAAGCCGATTAGCTTTCTTGCGGCGAGCGATCAAAAAATAAAATGGTATTTTATATGGGCACCGTTTATATATGGATTTATTCCAACAAACCGAAAAGCGCTGGCACCGTCTACAATAAAGCGTGCCATAAGAGCACTAAAAGACAACGAAATACTGGGCATTTTCCCAGAAGGGACATCAACATCCTCAAAATTGAGACCGGCAAAAAATGGAGCCGCATATCTTTCTGCGCTAACAGAATCAAGAATGCTCCCAATAGGTGTTTTCGGATTAGAAAACGTCTGGAAGCAGCTATTTAGGGGAATTAAGCCGAAGGTGACGATTAACATTGGAAGGTCGTTCGGTCCATTTTTATTACCCAAGAACAGGAAGAAAAGGGAAGGCTGTCTTTTGGAAATAGGGAATGAAGCCATGTGCCGAATAGCAGCTCTTCTTCCCAAAGAACAGCGAGGGGTTTTTTCACCAAACCCTAAAGTTACACAGCTTTATGATGGTGTTGATTTATAGCGCCCCCAGAAAGAGTAAGGTAAAGCCCTAAAAAAACAAGAATTCCGCCAAAACAAGTTAGGGTGTGTATCTGTTCAGCAAAAAGAATCCAAGCAAAAAAAGAAGCAAGGAAAGGCTCTCCAAGCGGAACAGCGGCAACAGAGGAGGGGGAAACAAACCGAACAACATAGCTTAATACAGAGTGGCCCATTATTGTGGGTATTGCCGCAAGGATGAAGAACAAACTAAAATCTGTTTGTGTGAAAGAAAACACGGCACCACCCAAAACAGAGGAGAGGACAAAAAGAGCACAGGATGCAGAAAAATAAAGGGTTCTGCAATAGATAACAGTTGAGGTGTTTCTCCTGATTTTTTCTGAAAGAACGAAAACGAGGGCGATAAAAAAAGACCCAAGCAAAGCCAGCGCGTTCCCGAACGCATTGTTTTCTAAGACGGACCCCCCCCACCATGAATTACAAGGGCCCCTGCAAGAGCAAAGAAGATACCAAAGAGCACCTGTTTAAATAATTCTCTTTTCAAGAACACGGCCTCTATAAGAACGGTAAAAACCGGAGCAACTGTTCCTAAAATTGTAGCGTTAGCAATTGATGTTAATTTAACTGCGCTGAAAAAGCAGGCAAAATGACAGCCAAGGAAAACGCCAGCCATGG
>NYYF01000019.1 GCA_002686675.1 Fidelibacterota bacterium | reverse complement strand
CGGTCACCAGTTCCTTTCGAAATTCTCCTGCACCGGGGAAATTTTTAATATACCAACCGAAATGTTTTCTCATAAGGTTCAGTCCTACTCTTTCACCCCGGTTTTCAACCAGTAGATTGAGATGTCGTCTGCACATTGATATGCGGTCCTCTACCAATGGGGCAGGAGGCAAGCCAGATTTTTCAAAAATGGATTTGATCTCCCCAAAAATCCATGGATTTCCAAGTGCTGCACGTCCGATCATGACAGCATCACAGCCTGTTTCTTCAAACATTCTTTTTACGTCATCTGCTGTACCAATGTCTCCGTTACCAACAACTGGAATAGATACTGCCTGTTTCAGAATTTTAATCAGGGACCAGTCGGATTTTCCCGTGAAATACTGTTTTGTAGTCCTGGGATGGAGAGTTATTGCTTTTACACCAGCTTTTTCAAGCTGATTACCAGCTTTTTCAACGATAATTGTTTGAGAATCCCACCCAGCGCGCATTTTTACGGTAACGGGAAGTTGAGGAACCGATTCCACAACAGCAGACGTAATTTCTTCCATGAGACACAGGTCTTTTAATGCGGCTGATCCTGCGCCTCTTTTTGTAATTTTAGGAACAGGACAGCCATAGTTGATATCAATAATATCCGGTTTAAACTGATCTGCCACAAAGCGGGCAGCGTTCGCCATGACTTTAGGTTCATCCCCAAAAATTTGTATCCCGATGGGACGTTCTTCATCGGTGAACTTGATCATATCCAGGGTTTTTTCATTTTTCCGGATGATCCCGTGGGAAGAAACAAATTCGGAATACACAATTCCAGCTCCATGTTCCTTGCATATTATTCTGAATGAATAGTCTGTGACTCCTGCCATGGGTGCAAGGAAGATGGGCGTGTGAATGGCAAGATTTCCTATATTGAGCATTGTACCGGGCGGAATTTACATAAAATTATCTTCTATATTAATTTGCAATCAACACACAGAAAACTCTGGTTGAAATATAACCTTTCCATTTGCACCTAAAAGAATAAAGTGTAAATTCGCCCACTTTTTTAGTGAGAGAAATATAATCAGGATACAAAAGTGAGGATGTAATGAGCAGAGTGTGTGACGTGACAGGAAAAAAGCCCATGTTTGGAAACAATGTGAGCCATGCAAATAATAAATCACGCCGCCGGTTTGATGTAAACCTTCAGAAAAAGCGGTTTTGGCTTCCGGATGAAAAACGATTTGTTACACTGAAGGTCTCTACACGGGGGATGAGGACCATTGATAAAAAGGGGATTCGTAAAGTGGTGAATGAGCTCCGTGCGCAGGGAAAAAAGATTTAATACAATAAGTATCCCTCTTTATAAAAGTCTTTCCTTTATCGGATAGGTTTTTTTATACCTGTTTAAGAGCAGATAGAGTAATTGATAGAGCTATTCATGCTGCCTGCGAATAAAGGCAGGAATTTCAATATCGTTGCCATAGATCACCGGATTATCGTCATCGATCAGTATATTTGGTTTGGGTTTTTCATCTTCCGGAGTCATTTCTTTTGGGATATTCTTCTGTTCACTTAAGGAGACATTTATCTTTTCACCCAGCATGCGATTTTCTTCCCGTTTGGGAACTTTGGTGGTGTGTGGGGTTTCGTCTGAATCTTCCCTGTACTTATGGTTATTAAACCCAGTGGCGATAACAGTAACCTGGATTTCCTCCTCCAGTTTTGGATCTATGACGGCACCAAAGATGATATTTGCATCATTTCCCGCTTCTTCAAAAATGATGGAAGTGGCTTCATCTACTTCGTGGAGGGTTAAGTCCTTTCCTCCGGTAATATTTACCAGGATCCCTTGGGCACCGCTTATGCTGGCATTATCCAGCAGGGGACTTGCAATTGCCTGTTGCGCAGACAGGACTGCCCGTTCTTCTCCTGTAGCAACGCCTGTTCCCATAATTGCTTCACCCATATTTTTCATGATCGTTTCCACATCAGCGAAATCAAGGTTTATCATACCGTGAACATTAATAAGATCTGAAATTCCTTTCGCAGCCTGATTCAATATGGAATCAGCAAGATGAAATGCTGCCGTGAGTGTGGTGTTTTTATCAACGATAGACATAAGTTTCTGATTTGGGATGATAAGAAGTGTATCACAAGTCTTCCGCATTTCAGAAATCCCCGCTAAACCACGGTTCATTCGTTTTGGTCCTTCAAAATTGAATGGAAGAGTGACAATTCCTACCGTCAGTATATCCAGTTCACGGGCTATTTGAGCGATAACCGGGGAGGCACCTGTACCTGTACCTCCTCCCATTCCGGCGGTAATAAAAACCATATCTGCTCCTTCCAGCAAGGTTTGAACGGCTTCCCTGTCCGTTTCCATTGCCTCCAGACCAATAGTTGACCGTGCCCCGGCACCCAACCCTTTTGTCAGGGTACTCCCGATCTGGATTTTTTGTTCCGCAGCGTTATTTTCCAGATCCTGGGCATCAGTGTTGATAACAATAAAATCAACACCTTCCATATTTGTGCTTATCATTCGGTTTATGGCATTTCCACCCGCTCCTCCTACTCCAACGACTTTTAATTTTGCTTTCTGTTGCGCTAATGGATCAAATTCAAACAGCATTGTCTCTTCTCCTTATTTTTATTGTGAATNGCATTATTTTNTCAGTAGTAATTATCATGTTNAATATGTTNGAANTATCAAAAAAATTCTTTAAACCACGCTGTAAACTTTTTGAACACTTTTCCCGGTGTTAAATTAGTGTGTATGCCGGCTTGAGTGTCCTGATAGTGTAACGGCCATTGGATCAACCCAATTGCGGCTGAGTAGTGAGGGGTACTGGCTACATCAACCACTCCACTAATTCCTTTTGGAGCACCGATTCGTGCACGGATATTAAGCGTTTCTTCAGCCAGTCCCGCCAAGTTTGATAACTGAGCTCCCCCTCCGGTAAACACCAGGCCGTATGTCAGTTTCTGGTGAATATCCGCCCTGGATATTTCCCGGGATATGAGGTTGAGAATTTCTGTCATGCGGGCCTCCACATAGCGGGAAAGTTCATGTTCTGATATCTTCCGTGAAATACCTCCGTTTTTCACAGGAAGTTCAAATTCCAATTCTGAAGATGCCATGGAAGCTTTAGCTGAAGCGTATTTCAGCTTAATTTCTTCCGCTTCTTTCTTTCCTACCTGTAGCATTACTGCTATATCATTGGTAATGCTATCGGACCCAATGGGAATGACTCCTGTATGGCGAACTCCTCCATCAAGATAGACTACGATGTCTGTTGTCCCGGCACCAATATCCACAACAGCGACACCCAATTCTTTCTCGTCCTTGTCGATTGTAGAAATTGATGATGCCAAACCCTGAAAAACGAGTCCATCAATCGAAATTCCCAGCTCCTCGGCACAATTTATAAAGTTGGATGCAGATGATGTAGCCACAGTAACCAAATGTACCCGCCCTTCAAGCCTTCTTCCTGACATCCCCACTGGATCTTTAATACCGTCCATTGTGTCAATAATATATTCCTGGGGAAGAGTGTGAAGGATATTTCGGTCAACTGGGAATGAAATTGCTTTTGCTAATTCCAATACTTTGTAAACATCCTCTATTAGGATCTCCTGATCGGTTTCTGAGGGAGATTGCCCAGGTTTTTGAATGGCAATTGCTCCTTGAGTATTGATTCCTCTTACATGTTCACCGGAAATGGTAAGCCAGGATCGATTCACTTTAATATCCGCCATAATTTCTGCGTCAGTGACAGCTTTTTCCATTTCTTCAATAACTTTATCTCTGTGGATTATGGATCCTTTTTTTATTCCACTGGAAGGGCAGGAGCCAACGCCCAGAAGCTTAACATTTTGATTGGAAGGATCTATTTCTGCGATTGCACAGCAGAATTTGGAGGAACCAATATCAATGCCTACCTGAATATTTTTATCCTGGGTCCGATTCAGTTTTTTCATGAACTCCATTCCCGAGCAATTATTTGATTTTTATAACGCAAATCGAGATATCGGTAGTCAGTCAATTTTCTTTGTAAAGGAAGTATTCCATCAAATTCTTTGAGGATAAACAATTTTTCAGTGATATTGGTTTTTCCTAGTGATACAAGTGTCGGTTCTTCTTCAAGGATCAACTCAAATTCTTCGTGCCGGTTTAACCTGACTTCGGAAAGGTTTTCATAAAGATTTGGGTAATTTATTTTGATGTGGGTAACATAACTAACGGCATCTAGTACGTTTTGGGATAGAGCAGATTCTCCTAACGGATAAAGTGATTTTGCTGAGTTGAATTTGGATAGGGAGGGTATCTGATATTCAATATTGTTGTCTTTAATTGGCAGGACGACACTTTCACTATCGATGAGTATAGGAGGATCAATCCGTACAATGGCAATGGGTTCTCGCTCCAAAATCTCAATGGTAACAGTATTTGGAAATTGTCTACTCACTCTTGCAGATCGGACATAAGGATGGGATTCAAGAGCAATGCGGATATTGTCAAGTTCCAACTGGTTCATTTTTTTTCCGTCAATTTGTCCTAACAGGGAGCGATATTCATTTTTCATAATGATGGAGCCAGGCATTTTCACATGCTCAACGACCAGAAAATCAATAAAGGTTGCCCAGGAAAATGCAGTCCAAGTCAATAAGAAAGCACTACAGGTAAGCGTGGTCCCGATGATAATTCTAACCCAGTCCAGATTTGATTTTTTTCTCACGATTCAAATATTTCCGGCTTAAATCCTAATGTTTTAACCTCTAATTCAAGATTGATACCAAACTTTTTTTCTACAGTTTTGCGTGCTAATCGGATCAGGAAAACGATATCTTCTGCGTTTGCCTTCCCATGGTTTACAAAAAAATTGGCATGCTTTTCAGAGATTTCAGCATCGCCCCGATGTGTCCCTTTTAATCCTGCTTTATCAATTAGATATCCTGCTGCTACATCTTTTTTAGGGTTTTTAAAAAGACTTCCCGCAGAACGGAATCGCAACGGCTGAGTTTCCTTTCGTCCAGCGCTGGCTTTGGCCCGTTTTTTCATGATTTCTTGCTTGGATGCTTTTTTCAAAACAAAGTTTGCGCTCATAATTATTTCATCTTTTTTAAAAGAAGAATGGCGATAATGAAAGTCAATATCTTTGACACTGTATTGTTTTATTTCCCCCGTTAAAGTCATCACATCAACATTTTTCAGACAATTTGAGATTTCACTTCCAAAGGCACCTGCATTCATCATCAATGCTCCTCCCAGTGTGCCAGGCACTCCAATCATAGTTTCGAGTCCCGTGAGTTCCTGTTTGATACAATGCTTTATCATATGACCAAGCATAACTCCTGTTTCAACATAAATATGACACCCTTTAATCTCCAATTTATTGAATGATTTAATCAGGGTGATGACAATACCCTTTATGCCTTCGTCTGCCACCAAAAGATTGGATCCTGATCCAATAAAAAAAACAGGAATGTTTTGTTCATTCGCAAATTCTAGAATTCTTCGCAAATCGTCCCGGTCACGTGGAGTTATATAAGCCCCAGCTGGCCCACCAATCCCATAAGAGGTATGTCGGGACATTGGTTCATTCAAAAGACAAGTGCCGTTCACCATCTTTTCCAGTTCTTCTCCAAATTCCATCTCAGGCTTCTGCCCTCACAGACAGGTGATTAAAATAGGAATCGCAATAGCGCCAGATATTCCCGGCACCAATGGTAATAATCAGATCTCCTGGTTGGACAATTTTATCCAATCTATCTGAAAGGTTATCTAATTCCGGTTCATAATAAATATTTGGGTGTCCGAATTCTTTTGCAGAGTCAGCTACTAATTCACCCGTCACGTCTTGTATGGGTTCTTCTCTAGCAGGAAAGATATCTGTTACAACCAGTATATCACAGTCCTTGAATGCGCGGGCAAAATCTGAATGGAAATCCCGGGTACGGGTGAAAAGATGAGGTTGAAATACTGCAACTATCCGCCGGTTCCAGCCATTTTGGGCTGCCTGAAGAGTAGCGCGAACTTCTGTAGGATGATGGGCATAATCATCGACAACCATAATATCATCCACAATCCCCTTAATTTCAAACCTCCGTCGCACACCTCCGTAGGAATGGAGCCCTTCGGATATAGTTTCAAAGGGGATGCCCATTTCCATTCCGAGGGCTATAGTAGCTAGAGCATTCAAAATGTTGTGTTCACCGGGAACATTTAGAGTTATTTCTCCTAAGGATTCCTGATGGTGCTTGACTGAAAATTGAGTTCTAATTTCATTAAAATTCATTGATTCTGCACGAAAATCAGCCTGAGCAGATAATCCGTATGTAATAACCGGCCGATTGATTTCTGATAAAATATCCTGGGCTCCAAGCGAATCCAGACAAGCGATTACAACACCGTAAAAAGGAACGGCGTTGCTGAATTGAGTAAAAGCATTTTGTAGGTCTTTCAGATTTTCGTAACAGTCTGTATGTTCTAATTCAATATTTGTTATGACAGCAATGGTGGGTCGAAGGAGGAGGAAACTGCGATCAAACTCATCAGCTTCCACAACAATGACTTCACCTGAGCCCAATAAAGAATTGGTATTCAGATTTTTTACAAGGCCTCCCACAACTAAAGTTGGTTCCATTTTTGCCTCAGATAGAACTGCACCGATCATTGAGGATGTGGATGTTTTTCCGTGGGTTCCACTCACAGCTACACTGGTTTGCTTTACTGCAATCAGTTCACCAAGCATTTCAGCACGGCGAATTACAGGGATACTCCTTTTATTCGCTTCAATGATTTCTGGATTGTCTTCTTTTACAGCACTGGAATAAACCAACACATCACTATCATTCAGGTTGGATGAATCATGTCCTTCTCTGATGGTTGCTCCTTTTTCCTTGAGATTCTGAATAATCTTTGACGGTTTTAAATCGGAACCTGAAACTTCGAATCCAAGATTCAATAAAAGTTCAGCGATACCGCTCATTCCAATACCACCAATCCCGACAAAATGTACTTTTTTCACTTTCCTAAACATAAATTTTAATCAATCATCTGGAAGATTTGGTCAACAATGGTTTCAGTTGCATCTGGTTTTGCAAGATTTTTTGTTTGATGTGCCATCTGTTCAAGTTTTTCTTTTTTGTGGAGGAGTTTTAAGACAGTTTCAACTAAAAGGAAAGATGAGAGATCTTTTTCATCTATCAAATGTGCAGCGGATGCTTTTGCCAGCACTTCGGCGTTTTTCATTTGATGATCACCAGCTGCGCCAGGAAAGGGTATCAAAATGCTGGGTTTCCCGCATACGGTAATTTCGGACAAGGTCAATGCGCCTGCTCGAGAGATAATAAGGTCTGACAAAGCGTAGGCATCAGACATAAGATTGATAAATGGAACCACTCGGACAACATCAGAATCATGATGCTGAAATTTGGAGAACTGGTTGTATCCCGTTTGCCATATGACTTGAACATCTTCTTGTTGGAGAGAATTAATTGCCTTATTCATGATCTTGTTCAAAGCAGCAGAACCCTGGCTTCCACCGAAAAGAAACACCGTATCTTTTTCCGGGCTAAAGTTGAAAGTTTTTGCAGCATCTGAACGGTGTCCATTCAAGATACTTTTCCGCGTAGGATTCCCCGTGACAATGCAGTGACCTTTCAGATAGTTTTTTGCCTCATCAAAGGCGATACATACTGCCTGGGCTTTTTCAGCGTATAGCCGGGTCGTAATCCCAGGATATGAGTTTTGTTCCTGGAGAAGAACAGGTATTTGTTGGTTGATTGCTGTTTTTATGGGTATAGCGCTGGCGTATCCGCCGGTGCCGACAACAGCATGGGGATTAAATTCCTGGAACAATTTTTTTGTTCTCCTGGATGCTCGAAGATACCTAAAGGGAAGAATCAAATTTTTCCCGACCGCATCAAGAGAAATACTTCTCTGCAATCCCCGGATAGGGATTAGTGTATGGGGAAGAGATTTTACGGGAAGCACATCTGCCTCAATTCCAAACGTGGAGCCCACGTAGTGGATATTAATCCTTGGATTCCGCAACTGGAGAGCCTCGCCAATGGCAATAGCAGGGTAAAGATGCCCACCAGTGCCGCCTCCGGCAATGAGTATTCGAGGGTCATCCATATAACTTCGGTTTCCAATCATTCCTGTGTGAAATGGATCGTTTCGCCTGGCTGATATTCAACAAAATCCCCATACTTGCAAGGTTGATCACCATTCCTGATCCACCGTAGCTAATCAGGGGCATAGGGAGTCCCGTTACTGGAAAAACATTGGTTACAACCGCTGCATTCACGAAAGCATACAGGATAAAACTGAATGAAATGCCAACAGCAAGCATAACGCCGAATGGATCCGTGCATTTTTTAGCAATTCGGATACCTCGCTGGAAAACCAATAGAAACAGAGTGAGAATAAATAACGTACCAACAAATCCCATCTCTTCTCCAATAATGGAAAAAATAAAGTCAGTATGGGGTTCGGGTAGAAACATATTTTTTTCAAGACTGTTCCCAAGACCGAGACCGATAAAACCACCATTTCCAAGACTGATTAGAGATTGATAAGCCTGATATCCGATGGTAGACAATTCCTCGTTTCTGTTCCACCAGGAACGAATCCTGTTCCAACGGTATGGTGCCATCAGGAGGACAGGTACAGCTATAGCCAAGCCTGTGACAGAAGTAGCCAGGAGCTGGGAGAGCTTGGCTCTACCGATGAACAGCATAATACCACCGATGAGCCCTAGCATAATAGCACTGCTGAAATCCGGTTGAATTATAATGAGAGACATTATGATAATAATTGCGAAAACGGGTGGGAGAAAACCAGTATAAAAATCCTCTAATTGCCGCCGTTTTTTATCGATGTAGACAGCCAAAAAGATAATCAAAGACAACCGGGCAATATCTGAGGTTTGAATTGAAACCGAACCCACATAAAACCATCTGGCAGGAGTGGAAATTCCTTTGATAAGAAAAATAGTTTTTGTGACGATGAGTAAGCCAATGGCACCAAAAATAAGATGAAGATAATATTTTTTTAAGTGTCTGTAGTCAAATGACATCATTAAAAACATGATGATTATTCCTACCAGCAATCGTTTCAAATGTGCAACCAGATAAAGTGTGGCTGTCTGATTTTCAGATTCCATGAGGGACCGTACAGAGCTGGCACTATACAGCATGACTGTACCAATAATGCACAATAGTATTACAGCAGAAATAAGAACCCGGTCATAATTCTTCGAGATTACATTCAGGTGATTCATTTCTGTTCTTCCAATTGGGAAACCCATTGTTTAAACAGATCGCCTCGATGTTCGAAGTTGTCGAATTGATCAAAACTTGCACAGCCCGGGGAAAGCAGTACAATATCCCCCGGGTTTGCAAGTAATTGGCTCTTCGAAACTGCATCTTTGAGATTATCAAAAGTGTGCAATCTCACCGCATCCCCTAGTGCAGTTTCGATGGTTTGGTGAGCCTGACCGTAAGCGAGGACGGTCTTGATGTTGTTAGCATGTGGAAGGAGTTCTTTGAAATTGCCCCCTTTATATTGTCCCCCTAGTATTAAGATTATGGATTTGTTAAAACTATCTAGAGCAACTTTAACCGAATCGATATTTGTAGCTTTGGAATCATTCACATAATCCACTCCCTGTAGAGTAACTACTGGTTCCAGGCGGTGGGGAACCCCTGTGAACGTTGCCATTATTTTTTCAATATGTTTGTTTGGGATGTGCATGAAATGAGCTACAGTGGCAGCGCCCAGCAGGTTGGATAGATTATGCTTACCGGGAAGGGCAATTTCATTTAGATAGATAAGTTTGTCGTTTTCCTGCGTGTAGATTTTTGATTGATTGACACTGAAAATAACATTTTCCTTTTTGTATAAGCTGAACGGGATTTTCATAGAAGGATATTTATCAAATCGATTTTCAAAACATGGATCATCTGCATTAAAAACAATCATATCATCAGAAGATTGATTCTGTATCATATTTAATTTTGCAGATTCGTACTCTTCCATGGTTTTATAGCGGTCCAAATGGTCAGGTGTGATATTGAGGAAAAGGGAGACAAGAGGTTGAAAATGGAGGATAAATTCCATTTGGAAACTTGATATTTCCAGGATAAAAATACGTTTCGGATCAGGAGCTTTCAAATCCTCGAGTACTTTTTCAGAAAAAGGAATTCCAACGTTTCCAGCGAGAATTCCATGAGTTTCTTTTGTTTTACACATTTCAGTTAAGGCATGAGCAGTGGTTGTTTTTCCATTTGAACCCGTTATTGCAAGTATGGGAGCTGAAGTGAACCAACTTGAAAATTCGATTTCACCCACAATAGGAATGTTTCGTTCCTTTGCTTTCACAATGATAGGGGCATTTTGGGGGACTCCGGGAGAGATCACCCAGAGGTCTGCATCAAAGATTTTTTCGCTATGTCCTTCTATTTCTCCATCCACACCGATTGATCGCATCATACTGAGATTTTTTTCCAATTCAATGCCGTTCTTTTGATCACTCACAAAAACATTCGCTTTTAGATAATGTGCAAGTTTTGCTGCTCCACAACCACTTTTACCCAAACCAATAACGATAACATTTTTGTTTTTCAGTTCGATTGCGTTTCTATTTGAAATGTTCATCAACGTATTTTAAATGTGGTTAGTGAAAATAATGCGAGAAGNATTCCGATAATCCAGAACCGTATCACCACCCGGGTTTCTGGCCATCCTGCGAGTTCAAAATGGTGATGGATTGGAGCCATTTTCAATAACCGTTTTCCCTTACCTAATTTCATTTTTGTCCATTTNAAATAGCCAATTTGAAGAATTACAGAAATTGCTTCCCAGACAAAGACGCCNCCGATTATTAGGAGGAGAAATTCTTTTTTTAATAAAATTGCTAATGTNCCTAATGCAGCGCCTGTGGATAGTGAACCTACATCACCCATAAAGATTTGGGCAGGTGCAGAATTAAACCATAAAAATCCAAGGCATGCTCCAGCCATTGCTGATGCAAAAACGGAAAGTTCACCTATTCCAGGGAGGTACAGAATATTGAGGTATTCTGAATAATCTACACGCCCACTGATGTAGGTTATTGCAGCAAATACAGTGAACGCTATTGCCAAAAGACCAGATGCCAGGCCATCTAAACCATCAGTAAGATTNACCGCATTTGAAGTTCCTGTAATAACAAGAATGATCACAGCAGGATATAGGATTCCAAAATCAAAAATTGAAGATTTTAAAAAGGGAATGGATGTGATAGTACGGATTTCCGTGAATTCCGGAGAGGTATAGATCCAAATACTCACAGCAGAACCCAGGAGGATCTGTCCCGCCAATTTGTAGCGGGCAATAAGTCCTTTTTCAATTTTTTTTATTATCTTAAGATAATCGTCCAGAAATCCTATTAACCCCATCCAGATTGTAGAAAGGAAGATGATCTGTATATACACGTTATCNAGTTTTGCAAAGAGGAAAGTTGGGAGGAGAACTGCACAAAGAATCAGTACTCCTCCCATTGTTGGCGTGCCCTTCTTTTTCAGATGGGATTTTGGTCCNGTTGACCGGATATTTTCGCCGATCTGNAGATGTTTGAGTTTGTGGATGATCCAAGGACCGATGAGGAAGCTTATTAATAATGCAAATATTGCAGCACTTGCAGATCGAAATGTGATATACCGTAGAATATTTAAAATAGACCAGGATTCTTTTAGGGGATAGAACAAATGGTAAAACATTACTCAAAGACCCCTTGAATGACTGTTTCCATAGCCATTCCTCTAGAACCTTTAAAAAGTATTTTATCTCCTTTTCTNATTATNTTTTTTAATTGTGTAATGAGTTCATCTTTGGATGTAAAATGTTTATGTAATTCNACATTTTCTAACCTNAAATCAGTATGNANTGTAAAGGTGCCAACAGTAAANACACCATCCAGGTGTGCATCAGAACATTTCTCCCCGACTTTTTCATGAATTATTTCAGAATGATTTCCAAGCTCNAACATGTCNCCAAAAACCAGCAGGCGCCTCCCGTTTTTGCTGAATGCATTTAAATAATCAATGGAAGCAATAGTAGACTCAAGATTTGCGTTATAGGTATCATCAATCACTGTGATATCATCAAAATGTTTCACTTGGCATCGTCCGGCTGGTTGCACGAAGGATAAAACACGATTTTGAAATGTTTCCCATTCTACATCCATGGTGATAGCGACAGCCGCTGCTGCCAGTACATTTTTTGCAAATGAAAGATTNCAGGATTGTGTTTTTATTTCTTCCGTGTTAATAANGAGAGTNAGAGTNCCATCTTTTCCTTGATGAATATNAGCAGGAAAGTCACAATCCGGGCTCANTCCATAACTGATTTTATCTCCGGNAATTGAAAGGTTTTTTATTCTGTCATCNGCTTGATTTACGAANGAAATCCCATCCTCTAAGGATTGAAACAGTTCTCCTTTTTCTTTTGCAACTTCTTCAATCGTACCGAATCCTTCAAGATGTGCAGGNGNAATATTAGTGATTAACCCATGNGNAGGTTCTGNNATCCNGCAAAGGTAGGAAATGTCNCCAGGTTGGTTTGCCCCCATTTCCAGGATTGAAAGTGTGTGTTTNTCNGTCTGCAAGAGGAGNGTGAGAGGNAGCCCAATCGATGTGTTAAAATTTTTTTCAGTAGCATGAACCATTTGTGTTGGCTNGAAAACATGGTGTAACAGATCTTTTGTGGATGTTTTACCATTTGTTCCTGTAATACCTAAGGTGGGTANCTGAAATTGTTTTCGCCATTTATTTGCAATNGTTCCAATNGNTNTAAGTGGATCTTCNACGATTATTTGTTTNAACGATGTTAGNTCATTATTTTTTTCAGAGACTAACGCNACAGCACAACCATCAATTTCAAGCTCTTTCAAAAATGTATGTCCATCAGTTCGTTTTCCTTNTAATGCAATGTAAAGGTCACCTGCTTTAANCTCACGGCTNTCTGTTGCAATCCCGTGCACACTAGAATCCAAACCAGTGCCTGTTACTTCTCCAAATATTTGAGAAAATAAATCTGGTCTAGGAAGATTAATTCTCATCGCAGAATTCTTGAATAATTTTTATATCTGAATATGGAATTTTTTCACCCCGGATTTCCTGATAATTTTCTCTCCCTTTTCCTAGTACTGCGAGGATATCATTCTTTTTTAAATCAGTTAAGGCAGCACGAATAGCTTTTCCCCGGTCACTGAAAACTGTATAACACTTTCGAGTGAAACCTTTTACAATATCTGCTTGTATGGCTTGGGGATCATCAAATCGTGGATTATCTGGGGTAATAAAACACTGTTCCGCAAATTTTTCAGCAATCGCTGCCATGGTTGGCCGTTTGGATACGTCCCTATCTCCCCCAGCACCAAAAATAACTGTCATTTTTCCTTTTGACATTTTACAAATGGTTCCTAACACTTTTTCGTAGGCGTCGGGTGTGTGGGCATAATCGATAATTACTGTTCCTCCAGACGGGGTTTTGAACATTTCCATCCGGCCTGGAATGAACTTGCAGGAATCAATTCCTTTAGTGACGAAATGGGGAGGAATACCCATTGCGTGGGCTATTCCAACTGCAGTAAGGATATTTTCCAGGTTGAATGAACCAATTAAGGATGATTGTATTTTATAGGAGTGATCACCGGCTTTAATGTCTCCTGTGATTCCGTTAAGCGTTGACTCAAAAGAAGAATAATGAACATTTTCTTTTGCAGAGATTGACGTTGTGAGAACTGGAGTAGAACTTTCAGAAATAATTTTTTCCCCATAGATGTCATCATTGTTGATAACAGCAGTTGCTGTGATCGGCAGCATTTTAAATAGTTTCGCTTTGGCATGGTAATACTCTTCCATATTTCCGTGATAGTCCAAATGTTCTGGGGTCAGGTTAGTGAATGCAGCAATATTAAAATCAACATCAGTGACCCGGCATTGTTGGAGGGCATGGGATGAGACTTCCATTACTACGTGGGTAAAACCATCTTTCTTCAAATCAAAAAGGGATTTATGAAGCGTAACCTGATCAAGGGTGGTCAGAGTTTTTTTCCGGAGATAATTCCCTTGTGCAATGAGTCCAAGTGTACCCATTTGGGCAGTTTTATATCCGGCTGCATCAAGAATGGAAGCCATCAAAGTTGCTGTAGATGTTTTACCATTGGTACCGGTGATGCCAATTATGGTTAATTCCCTGGATGGATGGTCAAAAAATTCCGAAGCTACCCATGAGGCAGCTCGTCGCGGGTTTGCTACCCTGATCTGAGGTATGGATAGTTCACCAAGATCTCTTCCATTGGAGATAATTGCTGCAGCTCCATTCTTCACTGCTTCGGAGATGAAATCATGTCCGTCAAACTTGTTTCCTGGAATAGCGACAAAAATATTCCCATTGCAAACGGATCCAGCATGTAATGATATTCCAGAAATAGAAGCGTCTAAAAATTTGCGACTAACATCTAGCTGGGTTAGTCCCGTAAGTAATTGGTTTAATGGTTTTTCTTTCAATGATGGCATAATTTTGTTTTGTTTCATCTCACTTAAGTCCTATAGAACATATAGAGCCAGCAGTGATTTTTGTTCCAGGCTTGGGGCTTTGCCAAATTACTTTTCCTGAACCATCTATTTTGGTTCTCAATCCATTTTTTCGGAGAGTATTCATTGCTTTTAGCAAACTCATATTCCGAACATCTGGTATGATTATTTTATCAGTATGTACAATCTGATCCTTTCGTAAAGGCATCGGTATATTCACTTTACTGTTCACGAGGATGGGTGAAGAGTTATTGACTAGAAAGGATTTTTCTTTATCAGGTTGTGTGGGTCTTTTTTTCCTTTTGATTGAATCATCAATATTGATGATCCTTTCCATGATTTTTTTGAATGTAGGTGCTGCACCTACACCTCCCCAATGATAGCCAATTTTTGGTTCATCAAAAAGGATAAGACCTAGTAATTGAGGGTTGTCAGCTGGGAAAAATCCAACAAAGTTGGAAACGAACTTTGTTGTGGAATATTTTCCATCTATAAACTTTTGTGCAGTACCAGTTTTCCCTGCAACATTCCAGCCGGGTATTCTTGCTTCAATACCGGTTCCGCTCTCAACAGTTTTGACGAGCATCTCTTTTAAGGTATTCATCGCATCAGGTGAAGCAACTTTTCGGATGATTTCCGATTGTTCCGAATATCTACGATTTCCTTTGTTGTCAATGATTTGATTGATTACAATGGGTCTGATCAGGAAACCTCCATTGGCGACGGTAGCAAAAGCTGAAGCTAATTGTATGGCGGTTACCCCTACTTCGTATCCCCTGGAAATTTGTGCAAGCGATATTCTGCTCCAGTCTTGGGTTTTACGAAGTGTCCCGCTAACTTCACCCATGAGGTTAATGTTTGTTAATGACCCAAAACCGTATTGCCGGGCAAACCGGTAGAGATTGTTTTGACCTAGAGTTTCTGAAATTTTGATAATTCCTATATTACTTGAGTTTGCCACAATTTGAGAAAAATTGAGCAGGCCAAATTCTTCGTGGTCAATAATTAAGAGGTTATTGTATAAATAACTTCCATTCTCACAGTTAAATTCTTGTTCAGGAGAAACTGTTTTTAATTCTACTGCAGCAGTAGCCGCGACGATCTTGAAAGTGGATCCCGGTTCAAACTGATCCGTGATAGATTTGATTTTTTGGTATTCTGTTTTGGAATTTTCGGGATGATTAGGATCAAAATCAGGGAGCGAAGCCATTGCAAGAATAGCACCAGTGTGGGGATTCATCAGTAATCCAGTTGCACCAACTGCACCAGTTTGTTCCATCCTTCGTGCCAATTCCTCCTGAAGGATGCATTGATAATCAAGATCAATTGTAAGTTGAATATTGGAACCATTTATAGGAGGTTTTGTCGGAAAGCTGTTTTTTGGATTCAAATCTCCAAGGCCATTCCTTTGTTTAATGATCCAGCCAGAAGTTCCTTTGAGAAGGTGATCAAATTTTTTCTCAATTCCGGTGAGACCTTTATCATCCACATCGGTACATCCAATGATTTGCGCAGCAATGCGCCCATGGGTGTAGCTTCTGCGTGTTTTCCGTTCCAGAATTAATCCTGCAACTGGATTTTTTATGAGATTGCTACAAGTTTCCTTACTGAGGTTTCTTTCTAGATACACAAAACTTTTTCCAGTATTCATCATTTTCGTGTAGCGTTCAATCGGCCGGTTCGTACAATTATGAATGGTTTCAGCCAAGGACATTTTGTCCTGAATTTTCGAAGGATGGACAGCTAAATTGTAATGAATGATATTTCGTGTCAGAGGAGTGTTTTTTCTGTCGAAAATATTGCCCCTATTAGCGAGGAGAGTTTTTTGAGCCTCTCCTTGTTTTTTTCCCTGGGTGCGATATGTGTTGCCATTTAACACCTGGATTTGGAAGAAGCGTGCAGAAAGACCTGCCCAGCTAAGAATTACCAATAAGGAAATAACAGTAATTCTTGGGCGGAATTTTAAATAGGTTTTAGTCATCATTTCTTTTCCGATAAGGATTTGTATAAACAAAAATGGACTCTGCTTGGGCAGAAACCATCCCCAGTTCATCTCGAGCACGAATTGATATATTGTCAATACGGGAAAGCGTTTCGATATTATTAGTGAGTTCTTTTATATCATTTGTAAGTTGATTTACAGTTGAATTTTGAATCTCAATTGCAACCAAGGTTCCATCGATTTCAGTATAAACCCAGAGGTACGTGATTAAGCCGACAATAGAGAAAATGGTTATTCCGAAGAATATAAGAGTTTGAAAGATTTCCCTTTGTTTTTTAGAAAGCCGGTTCTTTTTCCTTTTTCCCATTATGATATCCTTTCACCGGATCTAAGTTTTGCACTCTTAGATCGTCTGTTTACAAAACATTCATCTTCGGATGGTGTCAACGGTTTTTTTGTGTGAATAGAGAGGCGATTATTTAGACTTAGGTTTTTAAATGCGTGCTTAACGAGTCTGTCTTCAAGAGAGTGGTAGCTAATAATGACGATCCGTCCTCCTACAGTAAGACAATCGATAAAATTGTTTAAAAAAGTTTTTAATCTATCTAACTCTTGATTTACAGCAATTCGAAATGCTTGAAAAACTCTTGCAAAAGTTCGATTTCGATGAGCAGGGGGAGTAGTTCGCCGGATTACTTCTACCAAATCTTCCACAGTCCGAATAGTTTCCCCTCTTTTGATTGTTTTTGCTATTCTCTTTGCATGCCGTTCCTCTCCAAAATCTCGAATTATCAATGCTAATTCCTCTGTGCTTGAATCTTGTATAAGATCCGATACTGTTTTGGAATATGATGAGTCGAAACGCATATCGAGGGGACCAGATTTTGCAAAGGAGAATCCACGGTTATTGGAATCAAGCTGAAATGAAGAAAGTCCTAAGTCTAACAAAATACCGTTCACTGCAGGTATTTGTTGTTGGTTAAGGATATCTGAGATAATTTCGAAGGAAGTTTGAAGGAGGAGCATAGAAGAGGAAAAATTCTGAAGATTTGTTCTACATATTTCCAGTGCCTCCCCGTCACGATCAATTCCTATTAGTTTCCCTTTTTGGTTCAAACGGGAGAGGATATGTTTGGTGTGCCCTCCAAGACCGATAGTTCCATCGAAATAGATGCCATCGGGACAGATATTTAGATAAGACAGAACTTCCGACACCATAACAGGAATATGCTGAGGTTCGGAATCCTGCTTTAGATTCATTAGAGAATAATTTTTTCCGCAAGGTCTTCAAAGGTGCTCGGATCAAGTTTTAAATTTTGTTTATCTGTTTCATGTAATGTTTTTGGATTCCAAATTTCGATTTTATTTACCATTCCAATAATTATTGCTTCTTTTTCAAGTTTTGCATATTGTATTAAAGAGGGGGTTAATAGAATGCGTCCCTGTTTATCATAAGGGGTAATTGCTGCGTATCGAACGGCATTTCGAATAAAACTTCGATTAATAGCAGAAAGGGCAGATAAATTTTTCAACTCGGTTTCAATTTTTTGCCAGATAATGATGGGATAAACCCAAATGCAGGTATCTAACCCTCGTGTGGCCACAAAGGTATTGTCATTATTTTTTGATAAACTCTGACGGAACTTGGCTGGAATGTTTATCCGTCCTTTTGCATCAAGCGAATAGGAGTATTCTCCTGTGAATGTATTTTTACTAATTGTCATTGTGCATGATTAGAAAGGGAAAATTACCCACAGCTACCCACAATTCTAATCATATCCCCCACATATGTCAATAGTTTTTTAATAAATATTTATATAAATAGAAATCTTATGTAAATAGAAAATGTAAATCGGACAGTAATATATGAAAAAATCTACTCCGATTAATATTTGGAGTAGTCAGATTACTGATTAAATAGTTCTGGAATTAAGGAATAAGGTTAATCGATAGGGAGGTAGTACTTTGTTCCCAATATAGGTGGGTCGGACAAAAGAGTTATCCTGAGAGGATATGGATGGGAAGCAATATCATCCAATGGCTCTCCATTTAGAGTAACTTTTATTCCTAGAGTATGATTAAGCAATATATCCAACCTCCTTTCAATGAGAAAAGTGCTCACCTCACCAGATTTTTTTACGAAATTCTGAGAAGGTAGGGTGTCTTCTTTTACCAAACACTCAACGCTCTGAGACGGAATTATCTTGAGAGAGAAAGGTGATGTTATCTTAGTTGATATAGATGAAATTGCTTTTTCATCAGATTTTTCCAGTTTATAATCCGAAAGCAATTTTTCTTCTGAAATATAATTTGTTCCATTAATAATATTTTGTTCACTAAAGTCTGTGTTTTCAGGAACCTGATAGATTTTGTGAAAGATAATAATGGCAAAAAACCAGACAATCACGATTGGTAAAATTTTAGTGAGAATAGACCTCAAAGAGCGAGAAGGTTTTGGAGGAAGATGTTTTTGATCGGATTCAGGTGAGGGCCC
>NYYF01000018.1 GCA_002686675.1 Fidelibacterota bacterium | reverse complement strand
TTTAATATATTTTCATCTTCTATACCATAAAATTTCTGTAAACCTTCTTTTTTTGTTTCAGAAATTTCCGGCTGCATGGATTCATAACAATAAAGAGCAGCCAATCCGATGTGGTATTTCTCTGATTTTGATAGTTTGATAAAGGTATTCACTAATTCTTTTGTCTCATCTATGGCAATGGCTTGATTGACTTTATCCCGTGTATTACCCATACCTTCGGCAAAACGCATCCAGAGCTCAGGATGGTTTTCGTTGCCCATTTCTTCGTCAACCAGGTTTTCCAATAACGTCTGTCTGATATGAATATTTTCGCAGTTGGTATGAATGGAGGACAGATAACGAGGAAAATGAGATACATGCAAAAAATATTGGGCCGAGTATTCACGGATGGTTTCCACCGAGAGCTCACCTGCACTCCAGGCTTCATAAAAAGAATGATTCAGTAAATGTTTTTCCTGTATCCTGTTATCTATCTGATCAATGAAAAGCATATTTCCCTTATATTTATCTGATATTGATAATTTCATAAATTCCTCCCTTTTTTCTAAAATATGAAATACTTAATATGGATGTATTTGTTATGTTTAATGGTTGGTAAAATAAAATGAGTAAATTCTAACTTCAAAAGGAAATAATTTTAAATCCATATTGTATTAGCAAAACATCCTGATTTTTTTTCTTCAATCATTTCAATTTATCCTTATCTTGGGGACTCCTTTACAAAACAGTAAGGAACAGAATAAACTACCTCTTATATTTTACTTCTCATCTGAAAAATTATAGGATTTACCTGCACCTCCACAGCCCGACATAGGAGCGCCTCTCTGATTTGACCAGCAGTCAAAGCTTTCAGGATATTCAAAGATAAGGCCGGAAGAAGCATCCCACAGCTTCAGAACAAATTTTTCCCCCAGATTCATGCCTTCGTCAACATCTGGTGTTGTACTGTCATCTCCATAGATTGGAATATTCGTCCAAGCCAAACCATCGTTAATGATCAACGATCTTGAACCTGCACAATTTCCATTTTCGTCAAAAGCAGCAAGCCAGTCACATCCCTCGGCACTCTGACCATTTATTGTAATTGTGGCTATAAAAGTTCCTGATACAGGAATTGGTGTAAACTCAAATCCTGCAGGTGGTTGTTTAGGGAAATACAGTTTTGGAGTGACCTTCAATTGTATCGTTCTAAGCTCAGGATTATCCAACGTTACATTATCTACAGCAGTCATATCTACATTAACCAATTCTCCTCCAAACGCATCCTGAAGAATAAATGTCCCTAAAGGAGCAATGCACCCATTATCCCAATGCAGACTAATGAAATCATTTTCTGGATACTGGAGTTGTATGTTCCATGCATGCTCTATAAGATCTGAAGTATCTCCATGCACAATTTGAGAATACCAACGATCATTATTCCACCACAGAGCTGCATCAAAAGTTCCAGGCGGAGAAGGCGGAGGTGCATACTTATCAATTCCTGGATCATATTTATCTGAAACATCTGGAGAAAAACCAATGTTAAGATCATAGCCATATCCGCCGCCGCTCACATTGATTGTGAAATTGAAATCAGGATCTTGGCCACACACAGCTAATAAAACTGGGAAAAACATTATTATAAGAAAATGGGCCCTAATAAAAGATGTAGATGCAAATATTTGTTTTTTGAAAGATTTCATTATCGCTAATTATATTATAACAAACTCCTAATAATTATCCAAAACCCGTTCCTGTTGTCAATCAGGAACATATATCTTTACTTCTGTCTGGCTTAAACCAATGAAATAACCCTTTGGACCTTCAATTTCATAGCCCAGCTCTGGCTCTTCGTCTGAAGCGCTCCCATCTCCTGGATAAAGACCATTAATGGCATTTAACTGTATAGTATACTCTGTGTTATCTCCGGATGAAAAAATGCTTCCGGGAAGCTCATAGTTGTTAGTGCTTGTGTTAAGAAAATCTGATGAATAAATTTCACCTGAGAAGGATCGATTTACTTTTAGCTGATAGGATGTAATATTGCACAATGCATTCCACTCAACGGTCAAATTAGAATCTTTTTGATGGACGTCACCAGAATCCAGGTTTGTGATTGTTGGAACATCCGATGGTACTCTGGCAGTCCCCGTGGCAACAGTATTGCCTTCATGTGTTATAGTTAGCATATACTTATTAGCTGAGGAAAGTGTTGTACCAGAAGATTGATAGGTTCCAAAAGAATATGGGATTGTATCTGTATTGATAATTACTAGTGCATCGGAGACATCTTCTCCATTTTTTGTAATGCGTACATCAGCACAGCTCCCGAGACCTCCTAGAGTTAAGATTCTCCCTTTTACCAGATAATCATTACTCGGAGTATATGTTTGTGCCTCTGAATCACTGCTTTCGTTGCATAAATCATCATCGGTTTTATCCTCACAACCAGTAATGGATACCTGAATGGAAAACATACAGGTGGCCATAAGCAGTGCTAATAATAAATTTTTCATCGTTCTATTATTCCTTTTTGTTACATTTTTCCAATATTGATCTATTTACGAACCTAAAAATAGTTGATATGATTTGTCGTTGTAGTAATATACTGCATTTAAATAATTATTTCAAAAACTAGAAATTTTTTCACATAACACTATGTTTTCTGAAATGTGGGCGATGGCAGGTTCGAACTGCCGACCTCCGCCGTGTGAAGACGGCGCTCTGACCAGCTGAGCTAATCGCCCATATTCAGTTGTGTCCCATGAATAAACAACCGCAAATTTACAGGTTGTTTACAAGGTATACAAATAATCATGAGTCAAAAACCCCAGCTTCAAATTGCCTATACAGAACTGGTCAACGAATTTCTACTGATCAAATGGTCTAACGAAACCGAAAGCATTATTTCATCCAAAATATTACGGGATAATTGTCCTTGCGCTTCCTGTGCAGGAGAAACGGATGTGTTTGGTAATATTTATAAAGGTCCCCCAAAAATGAAAACAGAAACCAGTTATAAGCTTACACAAATTGAAACGATTGGATATTACGGCTTGCGCCCACACTGGGAAGATAACCATGACACAGGAATTTATACTTTTAAACTTTTGAAAGCGCTGAGTGAAAATCCATGATGAAGTGACATGAACAGGGGCAATCTATTATCCTATATCTTTAGGAGAGGACATATCAATATATGTCCCTTTTTTCTTATATTTCGTTTGATTTAAGAAATAACNAATGTTNAAAAAAATTATTNATTATACTCTCCTTCTTCAGGGTCTGATCNTNACAGGATGTGTTGAACATTTGATCACTGTACACGTCCACCCAGANGGTAAATATAAAATGCATATTNTAACAAAAGGTGATTCANCTGATGTATTTGATGACGATTTCCCNCACCCAAAACCAAATTCCATCTGGACTTCAACTCAANACAAGGAACGAAGCCAGAATTCTGAAGAANAAACNTGGACATTGGAGACACAGGGGCTCCTNTCNGGGATAACANTGTTNACAAAAGATNCATCCTCNATTGTNCCCCTCCANCATCCCATCACGGTAAAAAGGGAGGAAAACTGGATTTCTACAACCTATACCGTTCAGCAGATATTTAGAGGACGGGAAGTGTATCGTAAGTATCCAAAATTCGGGGATTCTCTTCAGGCTTCAGAAAAGGCTGACTCAATTCAATGGCTTCCGGAAGCAATGGTTTATGTTTGTTCACAGGCACTGAACAGGTTAAAATTTGACACCTCTATTCAGTTAGAATTAGAACTTCTAGAACGAATTGACAACCACTTAAAAAATTATTTTATTCATATTGAAACAATCCAGCTAATGGAAGAACTGGAACAGAATCGGCCGGAAATGCTGCAAGCGGCACTAAGCCCTTTTCTGCAACAACTCCCTTTGGATTTTATCCAGAAAATGAGCCTGGCCATGGAGCCCTTTGCAGAAGAAATCCGCGTGACTCATGGTTTAAAGGATGATCATTTTCAGTTCTCCCTGGTTCTGCCTGGAATGATCACAAAAACAAATGCTGATTCTGTTAAAGGGGACACCTTGAAGTGGGCTTTTGGACTCAAAGATTTTCTGAATGAGGACAAGGTGATTTTTTCAAAATCCGTTATTTATTCACAGACACGGTTTCAAAAACTGGTGTTGTTCGCAATTTTGGGGATTTGTATCTTTTTAAGCGTTCTTTTAAAATGGTATCGCTAGAATGAGTCTCGTAAAAAACTGTATAATCCTGATCCTTCCTGTTTTTCTTATTGGAAAACCTCTTTTCAAAGATTCTCAACTATTAGCCATGACACCTAATTATTTTTCCAGAGATCATTCTTCACCTACACTGCTGGGCGCAAATATTTATAAGACCAACAAAGGTCGAGTATTCCGCTTAGATATTCAGGCAGATCGAAACCGTTTTGACGAAGATCTGATTTTTGCATTTTCGGCCCTGTCGAATATGGGGCAGTATACTAAACGTCCATTCAAAAAATACATAGTTGTAATACATTCTACTCAAAAGAAACAGCCTCCGAAAATTGCTGTGGGGAAAGTCCGCTGCAGTTTTGATTGTTTTATCCGGCAGCATACAACATACCAGGAATGGAAAAGCAATTGTCTCTATTTCAAAGAAACATAATGTATCAGGATCATATAACTTTTTTAAAAGAGACAATGTAGATGTTACTGTTTTTACTTAAAATAAAATGATGGATTTATTTCAAAAGATCCAGGGAGATTTTATTGGTCTCGATACAATGTATACCTTGGCCGATGGAAGAAAAACCCGCCGAATTTATCTTGACTCAACTGCATCTACGCTCATGATGGGCGCCGCCCACAGTGCAATCCAGGAATTTTTTAATCACTATGCCAATACTCATAGTTTACTTCATTTTTCTGCTAAAATATCGACCCAGGAATACCAATGGGCACATGACCGCGTGTTATCATTTCTGCAAGCTGACCAGGAAACCTACACCTGTTTTTTCACTGGAAGCGGAAGTACCGCTGGGATAAACAGGCTTGCCCGGGTCTTCCGTAAGTACCATCCCGAACGGGAAATAGCGATTGTATCACTTATGGAGCATCATTCAAATGACCTTCCCCATCGAAAATATGCCAAAAAAGTCATTCACATTCCTTTAGACAATCACGATGGCCAACCCGGCTGTATAGATCTGGATTATCTGGAAAATGTCTTGAAAACGAATCGCGGGAAGATCAAATATGTTGCAGTGACAGGGGTCAGTAATGTCACTGGAATTATCAACCCAATCTATGATATTGCCGAATTAGCCCATGATCATGATACGTTCATAATAGTGGATGGTGCCCAAATGATTGCTCATTTACCTGTAAAAATTAGTGGGCATAAAAATTCAAATCGAAATTTAGATGCCTTTATATTTTCCGGACATAAAACCTATGCACCTGGATCGCCTGGTGCTGTTATTTGCCGAAAAGACATCCTTCGGGACATTGAACCGGAGGAAGTGGGTGGAGGGATGGTTGACAATGTCTTTCTCGATCGATACATCATTTCAGAAGAATTTCCCACCCGTGAAGAAGCAGGCACTCCAAACATTGCAGGCGCTATCGGTCTGGCTGCTGTTCTGGAAGTCCTTGATACCATTGGAATGGATTTTATTTTTAAAGTAGAATCCCAATTGATTAATAATACGTTAAAACAGATCAAGAAAATTCCCAATGTGCAAATCTATGGTGAAACTGACTATTCCATCTGTCCTCGGTCAGCTTGTATTTCTTTTAATATCATGGATATGGATCACGGCCTTGTAGCAGCAATTTTGAATGATTACCACAATATTGCCGTTCGGAATGAGTGCTTTTGCGCTCACCCTTATGTAAAAGAAATGATCCTGGATGATCTTTTGGAAGCCACAACAAAAATAAATGAGGAGGATTTTGAGGATGCTTTTAAACTTAAGTCAGGAATGGTCCGGGCATCTTTTGGAATTTATAATACTGATGACGATGCAGAGGAATTAGTTAAAGCCATAAAAAATATTTCTGAAAATCGTGATTATTATTCTGCCCTATACAGCCTGGATGAAAAGGGAAATTATGTACATTCCTCCTTTAAAATGAATGGACTTGAAGAATTTTCAATTAAATCCTATGTAGACCATTATGTAAATCAAAAACAGGTCTAATTACTTGTCGGTATTTACACTCCTCTCCACTTTTTTATTATCATCTGAACCAGCCGATACGATCGAAAAACTGCCCGTTGAGAGCTTCCTGGAAACAGTTAGAATTATCCATCACCCGGAAGAAATTATGTTTCAGGGCCGTGTGTATGATTTAGAACTTTTCGTTCATTTCCCTGAAGACAGCCTGGAATCTGTGAGCCTGTTTATAAGAACTGATACAACCAGCCGATACCAGGAAATCCCCATGAAATTGAACCGGGGACGCTATTCTGTACGGTATGATCCTGCTGTTTTCCCCGGTTTGCTTCTCCAGTATTTTTTTGTTGTTCGCCTGAAAGACTATTCAATTTTTGCAACACCCATTAATAACAATGGGGTTATCCAGCCTGTTATCCACAAACTGATTAATCCCGTTGAATACTATAAAAAAGAATTCTGATTACTGATGGATACGAATAACCAAATCCTGTCTCTACGGGGTCAGATCGTGGACCACAATTACCGTTACTATGTATTGGACGATCCCATCATTTCGGATGACAAATACGACCGGCTCCTTCGTGAACTTGAACATTTGGAAAAACAACACCCTGACCTGATTACCCCTGATTCACCCACTCAAAGAGTTGGTGCTCCGCCGTTATCCAACTTTGAGTCAATCCCTCATCAATTGCCCATGTTATCATTAGAAAATGCAATGAATAAAGAAGAAATCAGAGCCTTTGATAAACGATTAAAAAAAAAGATAGAAACGGATGAACCAATTGAATATGTCGCTGAACCAAAACTGGATGGCATCGGGATAGAATTAGTGTACGAAAATGGCATGTTCATTTCAGGTTCAACTCGCGGAGATGGGTTTACCGGAGAAAATATCACTCAGAATCTTCGAACAATCCAGAGTATCCCCCTGCGGTTAAGAACAGACGAATTACCAAGCCCTGATCTGCTTGAAGTTCGAGGGGAAGTATTTATTTCCAAAGTGGGATTTGAATCCCTCAACAGAACACGAGAAGAAAACGGTGAGTCTTTGTTTGTAAATCCACGCAATGCTGCCAGCGGGAGTCTGCGGCAGTTGGATTCTTCAATCACTGCCAGCCGTCCCCTTTCCACCTACTGCTACCAGCCCGGTACTATACGTGATAAAGTTTACGAAACCCATCTTGAGTTTTTGGAAGACCTAAAAAGGTGGGGGTTCCCTGTTAATCCAATGATCCAAAAAGTAAACGGGGTGGAAGAAGCTATTGAATACCACCGGGATATGGAAGATAAACGAAACACCTTGCCTTATGATATTGACGGTACTGTAATGAAGATTAATTCACTTACCCTGCAGGAAGAAGTAGGCGTCCGGAGCCGTTCGCCACGCTGGGCAATCGCCAATAAATTTAAGGCTCAACAAGTCACAACTGTAATACAGGATATCATGCCCCAGGTTGGGAGAACCGGTGCTGTAACACCAGTAGCCAGGTTGAATCCGGTATTTGTCGGCGGGGTTACAGTAACCAATGCTACACTCCATAATCAGGATGAAATCAACCGAAAGGATATCCGGATAGGTGATACGGTAATCATTGAACGTGCTGGAGATGTTATCCCAAAGGTTGTGAAAGTGATTAATGAAAAACGGCAGAATGACTCCAAACCTTATAGTCTTCCTGACTCATGCCCCAGCTGCGGACATAATGTGTATCGCCCCGAAGGTGAAGCGGTTGCCCGCTGTCAGAACTTGTCCTGTCCTGAACAAATGAAAGGACGGATAGAACATTTCGTCTCCAAAAACGCCCTGGACATTGATGGAATCGGAAACAAATTAGTAGACCAGCTGGTGGAAACCAGCCTGGTTCAGACCGTAGATGATCTTTTCAAATTGACACTTGAAGATCTTATTCCGCTGGAACGTATGGCAGATAAATCAGCCCGGAATACTATCAGCGCCATTGAGAGTTCAAAACAAACAGGTTTTGCCCGGTTCCTATTCGCCCTTGGTATTCGAAACGTTGGTGAATACTTATCAAAAGTACTTGAAAAACATTACGAAGGCGATTTCCACCGTTTTATGTCTTCAAAGAAAGAAGAATTAGAATCTATCTTTGAGGTGGGCGGAATTGTTGCTGACGGAATTGTCCGATTCTGGTTAGACTCATCCAATGTGGATGTAGTAAATTCATGTTTTTCCTTGGGATTAACATTGTCAGCGGCAGAATTAAAGGAAAAGGACCAAGTGCTGGCAGGAAAAACTTTTGTTTTCACAGGTGTCTTAACAAAATTTACCCGGAAAGAAGCACAGGAATTAGTAGAATCCCTTGGGGGAAGGGCCAGCAGTTCTGTAAGTAAAAAGACCACTTTCATAATTGCGGGGCAATCAGCCGGATCCAAGATAACCAAAGCACAGGAATTCGGTGTCCCAATCTTGTCCGAAGATGATTTTCAAAAAATGATATATATAAATTGATGAAGTATTTTATAACCGTATTTTTTATTTTTTACCAATGTTTTGCAACTGAAAGTTCCTTATTAAAGATAGATAAAAATCTTTCCCTGGCACTTCAGGGATCCAACCAACATCCATTTTTAGATTTTACCATGGAAACTATAAATCTTGCCTCACTGCCCTTTGAAGGTATTACCCTTCTTCAAACATTAAACTCAGTAACAAGTACAAAAAAAGAAGCATTAATCACTACAATTCCTCTAACAGGTATTTTGGTAGGAGTGTTAAAATATTCAGTTAATCGAAAGCGGCCTGAGCGCACTTATCACCCGAGGCTGTGGAATACCCGCATCACACCATCTTTTCCCTCCGGTCATGCTGCGGTTTCATCAGGTTTTGCAACTGTCCTCTCGTTAATTCATCCTGGATATTCTCCCTATGCTGTGATCTATGCTCTCCTTTCAGGATATAGCCAGATTTATACGGGGAACCACTTTATTTCAGATGTGCTGTCAGGTTGGCTTATTGGTTTTGCCGTTGGTAATATTGCATATCAATCTACTGTACCATAATCCAATGTTAAATTGTCTTTCACTCTATAAATATTTCTTCTGATTCTTGAAAACTACTCCGGTGTGATACTATAAAAACTCATAACCCTACAAAAAGGAATTCTAGCCATGATGAAAATTGAAGATATTGTTAATGACATTG
>NYYF01000017.1 GCA_002686675.1 Fidelibacterota bacterium | reverse complement strand
TTTAGTTTTCTCAATATTGGAAAATATCTTGAAAACGGAATGTATTCTGCAAAAGGGACCAAATGAACTTTGTGGTACATTTGTATATTTCCATCTGGGTACATCATTATTGAACCATTATAATATTCTTTTTCTCCATTTTGATTTACAGTGTGATCAACTGTCCCAGACAATAGGGGAATTCCAGATGCTACCACTTTATTCTGAATAGGTCTCCGGTCGGAAAGGGATAAACGAAGATTGGAAGGTACTGCTGCTTCGGGCCATAAAACCAAATCTGGCTGAAGCTGTGTTGCTTCATTCAATAAATCATGCATAACTGCGAATGTCTCCTGTCGGTGGTCCCGTTCCCATTTTTGGTTCGGATCAATATTCGGTTGAACTACTGCGACATCAAAGTTCAATTCCTCAGTTTGGTTTGATATTAAGGAAATCCGGATAGATCCAATAATCCACAAACTTAAGATTAATCCAAATGGCAGTATCCACATTTTTCTATTCTTAACAGGCGATGTAACAATCAGGAATACAATTACATTTAAGAAAATAATCCAAAAAGATATTCCATAACCTCCACCATAATCTGCCATTTGAATTAGCGGCAAATAAGATGTTTGTGTCAATGCGAGATTTATCCACGGAAACCCCAACGGTCCAAAACTCCTAAACCATTCCATGGAAACCCAAAGAAAGGGAAAGATAAACAACCCTTTTCTCGTCCAAGAATGAATTTTCGAAAGTAGAAATCCAAGAACAGTCCAAAACAGGGCAAGGTAAAGGATAGCTCCAATAAGAGAAGCAAATACGGGAATAAATCCTGCTCCGCTATTAAGCCCTATCCAGTATAGTGAAATGAAATTAGCAGTAATTGCAGAAAGAAAAGAATACTTCGCAACAGAGGAAGAGCTTTCATTTAAAAAGATAGAAATGAGAGGTACGAACCCTATCCAAGCTAAAAAACCAAGATGAAGAGGGGGATAAGCCAAGCCAATCAATATGCCTGATAGGATGGCTAACTGCCAAGAAGGTAAATGAAAAATTAAAGACAAAAATAAGTTTTGTAAAAATAGGCCATACTTACATTCTCGATTGCTTGTCCAAAAATTGTTGGAGAATAATCGCCGCAGCTATTTGATCAATTAATTCTTTATTATATCCTGTTTTGATTTCCTGCTCAATCATTACACGTTTTGCTGATACGGAAGATAACCGTTCATCTTCAAGCATTACTTTATATCCAATGTCCCTGAGTTTATCTGTAAACTCAATTACTCGTTTTGTCTGAGCTGTTTGTTGCCCTTTCATTCCTAGGGGATTTCCAACAACAATTAATTCTACATCCTGTTCATCAATTATTTTATCCAATTCTCGGATTACCTGATTTGTATTATGAACTAGAAGAGTCCTGAAAGGAGTAGCTATGATTTTTAATGGGTCGGACAGGGCTAATCCAACCCGCTTTTCTCCATTGTCAATTCCTAAATATCTACCCACCTATTATTATCTGGATTTTTCTCATCCTCTCTACTTATCGCCCCTTCCTCTCTACATAATCAATTCCATCGATCTTAGTTAGTTTCCGGACTACTCTATCCAATTGACGCAAATTATTAATCTTAATAACAAAGAGTGTAATACCCACTCCGTCTTTTACTTTTGCATCAACACTTGTAATATTAATATTCTCACCTGCGATACACTCGGTTATTTCTTTTAATCTACCTTTTCGATCTTCACAAACAATTTTGATTTGAACAGCGAATAAATCTTTTCTACTCACATTCCATTCTACCGGAATCAACCGATCAGAATCTCCACTTAATAATGGAAGGCTTTTACAGGATGTTTGGTGAACAGTAATTCCCCTGCCTCGTGTTATAAATCCAATCATATCATCACCTGGAATTGGGGAACAACATTTTCCAAAATTAACCATCAAGTTTTTAATCCCCTGAAGTTTAATCCCTTTTGCAGATGACCGGGCAAAATCAATAAAATTTTCAGTTGATTCCTCTTTTTCTTCTTCCAATACATTTTCATTTAGTGGTCGAATTTTTTTGACAATATTTCGAACGGTGATAGATCCATTTCCAATAGCTCCTAAAAGAGCCTCAGTTGAGTTGTACCCACATATTTCGTAAGATTCCCTAATCGTTTTCAAGAGTTTAAACTGCTTAAGTTTTCTAAGCGTTCTCCCAAGAATTTCCGTACCAATCTTTACACTTTCCTTTTTTTCATTTTTCCAGAGGAAGCGACTAATATTAGTCCGCGCTTTGGATGTGGTGACAAATTTCAACCATCCATAACTGGGCTGCTGATTTTTACTTGTAAGAATCTCTACCATATCTCCATTTTTCAGGATTGTATTAAGTGGAATTACTTTATGATTAACTTTAGCACCAAGACAACTCAAACCAACTTGGGTATGGATTTGAAATGCAAAATCAATCGGACAAGCATTCAGAGGAAGCTGAATTAAATCTCCTTTGGGGGTAAAAACAAAAATTTCATTATCAAACAAATCTATTTTCAAAAGATTCATAAATTCTTTGGGATCACTGGATTCATTCTGAAGTATAGTTACCAATTCTCGGAGCCACTTCACATTTGAATCCAAATCTGCTGAAACAGTTTTACCTTCTTTATATCTCCAATGAGCGGCTACCCCAATTTCTGCTGTTTGTTCCATTTCTCTGGTTCGAATCTGGATTTCCACCATGTGCCCACGAGGACCAATTAAAGTTGTGTGAATAGATTGATATCCATTTGATTTAGGCATAGCAATGAAATCTTTGAATCTTTCTTGGATCGGTGAGTAAACCTGGTGAATAATTCCAAGGGTAAGATAACATTGCTCTACCTTTTCGACAATTATTCGGATAGCAAAGAGATCATAAATTTCCTCGAATGTTTTCCCTCTTGCAATCATTTTTCTATAAATAGATGAATGGGATTTTGATCTTCCATAGATATCTACCTGGATTTGATATTTTTTCAACTCTTCTTTAATGGGGCTAATAACTTGATTTATATAACGTGATCGCTGCCGCTTTGTTGATTTTAGTTTTGAATCAATTTCTAAATGGGATTTTTTATGTAGCGTTTGTAATACCCAGTCTTCTAATTCCCATTTCACCGAAGCCATTCCGAGACGGTGCGCTAAAGGAACATAAATATCATTGGTTTCCCTGGCAATTTGACGTTGCTTCAGTTTTGACATATATCCAATGGTTTGCATGTTGTGAAGTCTGTCGGCAAACTTTATAATAATGACACGGAGATCCTTTGCTACTGAAAGCAGAAGTTTCATAAAATTTTCTGCCTGTTTTTCCTGTTGGCTTGAAAATGCAATATTTCCAAGTTTGGTTACTCCGTCAACTAACCTAGTAATATCCTCGCCAAAGCAGTCCTCTAAGTCTTTTAAGGTTGTATCAGTATCTTCAAGAGTATCATGAAGGAGCCCAGCCATGACAGTAATATGATCCATTTTCCATTTTGCTAAAATATTTGCTACTTGAAGACAATGATCACTGAAATATGGTTTCCCTGAGCGACGTTTCTGGCCTTGATGTCTGACCGTTCCAAATTCATACGCTTTCCATAAAAACTCCTTTATGGTTTTTCCGTTGGTATCTTTAGGAATAACCATTTTTTCATACAGATTTAGAAAAGGTTTCGGGAATTCACCTACCACGTAAGGAATAAGTTTGGAAAGGGGATTCGGCATTAGAAGGGTACTTCAGCTTCTTCACTCTCGTAAACAGACATATTCTCAAATCGAGCAAAACGGTCAATAAATGTTACATTGACAGTGCCAGTAGGTCCATTTCGCTGTTTGGAGATTATTATTTGAGCTTTACCTCTGTCTTGATCTTCCCGAGAGTATACCCATTGACGATATAAAAACATAACAACATCTGCATCTTGTTCAATCGCCCCACTTTCACGAAGATCCGACAATTGAGGACGTCTATCACTTCGACTTTCAACTGCTCTCGACAATTGGGAGAGAGCCACAATTGGAATTTTTAGGTCCTTTGCAAGAGACTTGAGAGAGCGGGTAATAATAGAAATTTCCTGCTGACGACTCTCAACACCTTTTGGACCTTGCATCAACTGAAGATAGTCAACAATAATCATTTTTACATCATGTTCTGCTTTTAATCTCCGGGCCTTAGCTCGTAATTCGAGTACGGTAATCGCAGGTGAATCATCCAGGTAAATAGGTGCCTCTGCTAATGTTCCCACATGAATACTCAAATTCTTCCACTGAGATTTCGGGAGATTGCCCGTCCTGACAAGATGACTGTCCACCTTTGATTCTGCACAAAGAAGCCTCATGGCAATCTGATGATCACCCATTTCCAGACTGAAGAATCCAACACTTTCCTTATGATCAACTGCGGCATTTCGTGCTATTGAAAGAGCAAGTGAGGTTTTTCCCATTGCTGGACGGCCTGCGATGATCACTAGATCACCAGGATGAAAACCAGCTGTCATCGCATCCAAATCAATCAAGCCAGATGGGACTCCGATTACAGATCCCGCTTTCGAACTAATGGCATCAAGCTGTTCAAATGATTCATGAAGAATGGGTTCAATATGTTTAAAACCGCCTTTTAAACGGTTCTGGGTGATAGTAAAAATAGATTGCTCAGCACTGTCCAGTATATCATCAACTGTTTGGCGATCATCATAAGCTTCTTTGGACATATCATGGGCAAGATAAATCAGCCTGCGTAATACAGCTTTTTCCAACACTATTTTGGCATAACTTTCTACATTCGCTGCGGTAGGTACAGATTCAACCAATCCAGTTATGTAATATGCACCTCCAACTGCTTCCAGTTCCTTATTCTTCTTTAATCGGTCGGTTACAGAGATGGTATCAACTGGTTCATTTTCATTGAATAATACAATCATCGTAGAAAAAATCTTCGCATGAGCTTCTTTATAAAAATGTTCTGATGAAATCCATTGTAAAACCTTGCTGACAGCTTCTTTACTGATGAGCATCGACCCTAAAACAGCTTGTTCTGCCTCCAAGGCCTGGGGCTGGACATTCAAAATTTCTGATTGGTTATTTTTAGCCAATATTCGTTTCTCCATCAAGGATTGATTGAATCCATTGAAAATCTTTCCACGTTGGTGCTTTAAATCCTGAGTTTCTTAAAAGAGCTGCAGGATGGTAGGTGACAATCAAAGGGATTTCTTCATAATGATAAATTTTCTCTCTCATAGCCTTTAACGGAATATCTTGTTTTAAAAGAGTTTTCCCTGCGACCCGCCCTAACGCTACAATCAACTGAGGTTTAATAAGGCGAATTTGATGCTGGAGATATGGTTCGCATTGATCAACTTCAGAAGGTAATGGATCCCGATTGTTCGGAGGACGGCATTTCAAAACATTGCAGATATACACACCTTTTGTTCTGTTGAGGTGAATAGCGTCTAAAATTTTATCCAATAATTTCCCGGCACGACCTACAAATGGTTCACCAAGTCGATCTTCATCAACTCCCGGTGCTTCTCCGACTAATAATAAATCCGCTTTTGGATCTCCTACGCCAAAAACAAATTTTGTTCGTGCATCCCCTAACTGGCATTTATGACAAGANTTTATCTTGTCATNAAATTCCTGTAATGATCCAGGGAAATCANAATCCGANCCTTGATTTATATTATCTAAAGATGATTGAATAAAAATTTTGTCTCCAAATAATTCACGGGTTTGACTGAGAAAATGATAGATATTCGCCGCCACACTTAGGCCCATTTATGATTATTTTTCCAAATCTTGTGGATATTTATGCCACGTTAAACCACCATTAATAAATTCCTCAATAGCCACAGTCGTTACTTTTTCTACTTCCTGGTACGTTTCTGGATCTATTTCATCAGGGACCTCATCAAAAACACCCATTTCCATGCTTTCTTCTTCTTTTATAATCTTTTCGACAAGGCGATCGCGAAGTATTTGCTTCGCTCTTCGTTCCATCACAACTACTGCTTCATAAATATCACCTGTCTGCTCTTCTATCTCGCGAAAAGACAACGGTTTAAGACTCATATAATACTCCTTCTGTTTGTTTTTCAATTATTTTAATTAATTCATTACTAGCGTGTTCAATTTGATTATTGATCACGTGATATTCAAACCAATCTTTTTCTTTCAATTCCAATTCCAAGCGGTCCATTCGTTTTTTAATTCTTTTTTCCGAATCTGTACCCCGGCGTCTTAGCCGTTTTCGGAGATCATCAAGATTGGGAGGCAAAATAAAAATTGTAACGGTATTTTTAGGATATAATGATTGAATAGATTTAGCTCCCTTTACATCAACTTCAAGCAGTAATAACCTGTCTCCCCTAATGGCATCTTCAAGTGGTTTCTTTATTGTGCCATAATAATCTCCGTGAACCTCTTCATACTCCACAAATTCACTTTTGGTGATTTTTTCCTCAAATTCTTCCATGGAAATAAAATGATAATCTACGCCATCTTCTTCTGTGTAACGCTGACGACGGGTTGTGCAGGATACTGAAAAGTTAATCTCCTGTTTTTTACGCTGTAATTCACGACACAATGTTGTTTTTCCCGTTCCAGAAGGACCAGATATTGCAATGAAGTTCTTCATAAAATATTCTGAACCTGCTCTCTAAGTTTTTCCGTATCATTTTTCAATTCAATAACAAGATTCGTCAAGGTCATATCAGAATTTTTTGCTCCAATTGTATTGATTTCTCTGTGTGTTTCCTGCAAAAGAAAGTTTAACCGCTTCCCAACAGGTTCATCCTCCTGTAAAAATGATAAATATTGTTCCATGTGACTCCGGCACCGAAGGATCTCTTCCGTAATATCTGCTTTTTCAGAAAGAATGGCAATTTCCTGAGCCAGACGGGTTTCATCAACTGGAACTGTTTCCAAAAGCTCTGATATTTTCTCCTGGTATTTTTCTTTACGAAGTTTGCCTGCCTTTTTCACTTGTTGTTCAAGTTTATCAATCTTTTCACAAAATGACTTTAATTGATCTTCCATGCTCTTTTGGATTGTTTTACCCTCAGTTGAACGCATTTCATCCGCCTGCCCCAAAGCATCATTTAAACCTTTTAAAATATTTTTTGGTTGAATTTTATCCTGATCGTTTTCCGAAAACAAATCTCTAAGGGATACTATTTCACTCAGCTCAATGTGGCGACCATATTCCACCTGAATTGTTTGTAATAACGATTCAATAGCTTCATATCGACTTTTATTCAATTGTAATAATCCTTCAGTTCCACTATTGTGATTCATTTCAAAAACCAACTGTATACTTCCCCTCTTAAGAATTTCCTGGGTCCGATTTCGAATATCCAAATCTAGAGCCGGATCAAGATCGAAACCCCGAATTTTCAGATCGAAATATCGGGAATTAACTGCCCGTACAGTCACTGAAATTTGACTACTGCCATTATTGACCGTACTGCGGCCGTACCCTGTCATACTTTTAATCATAATTTTTCAATGGAAAAACCAGAAAATTTACGGAGTAATATACGCTTCTAACAATGAAAACCAAATTCATCTAAATTAATTATCCAGAGGAGGTGATATCTTGCTCATTATCAATTTCGGATTGATGGAAAAAGAAAGTAAATGGCTGCTCCCTAAAGAAGATACCTCTGGTTCAAATTGAAGAGCATAACTAATCTCAATATCGGACCACACCAACCCAAGACCAGTTGAAATTATTCCAGTTTCATTTCGCCCAAATCTGATCTGAATATTTTCCTTAATGGTCCACTCCATTCCCATTCGGAACTCTTCCGTTTCTATTACAATATCTGCCATCAAACCCAATGTAACTGGAATTAAGGGAAGATCATAGTTCCCAGAAATTCCCAGTGAAACACGAGGAGTGACAATTTCCTTTGTTCCATTATCCCAGACCAGCCAAGAAGTGAAAACATCCTGAATCTCAATTCCTGCTTGTACTCTCTTCCAAAATAGTGTTCTTAAACCAGCATCCAAACCAAA
>NYYF01000016.1 GCA_002686675.1 Fidelibacterota bacterium | reverse complement strand
TTATACGGTCAGTTTGACAGTAACCGATGAGAACGATTCGACGGACACACATACAGCGGTTGTGGATGTACAAGGTGGTCTTACTATTCTTCCCTTTACCTTTTATCCAAATCCTTCATCTGGTGTATTTATGGGGCAGGTAACCTTAGACGGTCTTGACGTAACTGAAGGTGATGTTATCGCAGCTTTTGATTCAGAAAATAACTGTGCAGGTGCAGGTACATTTACGGTGTATGAAGGGGATGCCTATATTTACAGTTTTTCGATATATGGAGATGATGAAACGACTGATTTTGATGAAGGTATGGGTGCAGGAGATGAGTATTTTACTTTGAAACTCTGGGTTTCCTCATCAGGGCAAACTATTAATTATTCTGAAAATTTTAGTGATTGGACAAACCAGAATGGTGCACCTATGCCGGGCTATGATGATCCCTATGTAGTCTACAACTTTGAAACAGGTGCGCCTCAACCCCCTGTTGCAGATTTTTCTGCTGACGATATCACAGGCGATGCACCCCACACGGTTCAATTTATGGATGAGTCTACACAAGGCTCAGGTGCAATTACAGAGTGGGTGTGGGTTTTTGATGTAGGTGCCTTCCCAGCTCCTGGTAGTCAAGATCAGAATCCCACCCATGAGTATACAGTTCCTGAAGTGTATACCGTAAGTCTGACTGTCACAGACGCGAACGGACTTACAAGCGTTATGACCAAGGAAAATTATATCCTTGTAGGAACTGCAGGTGTAAATGATCCCCCGTTAGCAACTGACATTAATGTGTACACTAATGAAGATGAAAATATCATAATGAATGAGCTATATACTGAGAACAGTTTTGACGCGGACGGAGATGAATTGACATTTAGTGCCAGTGGAGCTGAACATGGAACTCATCCTGCCGGTGGGATGACATATGCACCCGATGCGGACTATTATGGTTTTGATTCCTTTACCTATACTGCGGAAGATCCAGAGGGGCTGTCTGCTACTGCCACTGTGTCTGTTATAATAGTACCGGTAGATAATGATCCGCCCGTTGCAGTGATCGATATTGAAGGTGATCCGGAAGGTGATGGTTTTGTGGAAACGACTGAGGATGTGACCCTTAATGGGTGGGGCTCTTGGGATCCAGATGATTGCCCTGATCCAACGGCTGGATGTCCACCGTTTCAAGGCAGCTTCCAATGGAGCGCTGTAAATCCTCCGAATTTTCCTCTTGAGACAGCCCAGAATGGCTACGCCAGCTTCGATGCTCCGGAAGTTGAGGAGAATCAAAATTTAGTATTCTCTTTAAGGGTAAATGATGGGCAATTTGACTCAGATCCGTTTATTGTAACGATTCCAGTGATGAATAACTATGCCCCTGAGCTTGATACGATTGGTGGTCAGTATACGACTCAAGCCTCACTTAGTATCGATTTATCAGCATTTGATTATGAATATGATGATTTGACTTTTAGTGCAACTTCTTCTGATCCTGACAATGTTACTATTGAAGTGGTTTCTTCTGGTGAGACTACCGCGGTTCTTACTCTATCTTTTGCAGATGGATGGACTGGAATCCCAGAGGTTACTGCGTCTGTATGTGATCCTTACCATTGTGATTCAGAAACTTTTTCAGTTTGGGTAGAACCGTCGTTAGGTGTTGATGGTGTTGTTGGACTCCCAGAGGTTTTTGCACTTCGCCAAAACTATCCGAATCCTTTCAACCCGGTGACTACTATTGCCTATGATATCCCTGAAATTGCCAATGTGCGCATTGACATGTATAATATCCTGGGTCAGAAGGTACGGACCCTGGTCAATGGTACTCACCAGCCGGGTATGTACCACGTTCGATGGAATGGAACCAATGATTTTGGTAATCCGGTGTCATCCGGGATGTATTTTTACAGGATATCTTCCGAGGAATTCATCAGTGTGAAAAAACTGGTCCTGATGAAATAGAATTAAGGAAAGTAATAAGTTAAAAAAAAGGGGTCTTGCCGACCCCTTTTTTTCTACCGTGAATTTCTTCAGGAAACTTTTATTTCAATTTCCTTTGGTTTCAATTCTTCGGATTTCGGAACACAAACAGTGAGGACCCCGTTTTTGAAGTTTGCGGTGATTTTATTTTCCATCACATTATCAGGAAGCTGGAACGAACGGCTGAATTGCCCATATCCCCGCTCCATTCTATAATATGTATCGTTTTTATCCTTCTTTTCATAGTTCCGGTTACCGCTTACAGTCAGTACGTTTTCCTTCACATTCATATTGATATCCTTTTTTGATATGCCTGGAAGATCTGCGGTTATTGTGAACGCATTTTCATCTTCACTGATATCAACTGACGGGTACCATGCATTGCTGTTTCTTTCCCAGCCATTTCCAAAGAATTCGGTCAAGAAGTGATCCCAGTCACTTCGGGCTGAGGGCAAGTTTGCATTTGGGTTCCATTTTATTAATGACATGATTTACTCCTTTTGTTTTGAAAGTTTCATTATTTATTTCACATTGATTCTCGCAATTGTCGTACCGAAAAGTATTCTTTGCGTTCTTGTCATATTGAACAGCATATATGGCAGAGGTAATCATGGTTTGGTCATATTGGTATGTAATATTGACAGACTCTATATAAAGGATTGAAGCTTTTGTACAAGACAGGTTAAGTTTCTGTCCGCTATCACTATCAATAATGTGAAAATACAAAAAGGGATTTTATGAACAAGATTAATTTACATTCACTTTTGTCTTCAATTGATATCTCCGCTGACTGGGTAGGGTTGCGGGAAGTGCGTGAAACTACCACAACTCGTTTTGTCCGAGATGGAAAACCGCAGGCAAATGCAAAAGAGACCACCCACGGTATCATGGTGGAAGTGCTGGCAGATGGACAATTCGGTTATTACGGCACAAACAGGATGGATTCGGGTTCCATATCGGATTCGGCAGAAAAAGCTCTGAAACAGGCAAAATCCGCTGCGAAATATGCTATACATAATTTCACTGAAGACGCCCGCCCGCCGTTTACTGGAAAGTATTGCTCCGATTATAAAATATCCATGGATGCAATAAGCCCTGGTGAGCTGAATCAATTGCTTTGTGAGATTAATAATGCGCTGAAAGTTTCGGATAAGGTTATAAGTGTAAATGCTCTGGCGCGAATTGTAGAAACTACCCAACATTTTGTGAGTTCAAACGGAAGTGATATTTTTCAAGAGTTTTTACTCGTAACATTTGATGCATCTGCAACAGCAAATGAAGGACCTGTTTTCCAGACCCGCACCCATGGCGGATTGCGTGGATACAGTCGCCAGGCTGGTGCAGAAATATTCGGAGATAAAGAAGATATCCTTACTGTTGCGAAGCGGATTGGTGAAGAATCCGTGGAATTACTGACGGCAGAGGAATGTCCATCCGGGACTATGGATATTGTGCTGGCACCGGACCAGATGATGCTGCAAATCCATGAAAGTGTCGGGCATGCTACGGAGGTTGACCGTATTCTCGGAGATGAACGAAATTACGCCGGCTGGAGTTTTGTGAAACCAGACGATTTTGGAAAATTACAGTATGGATCACAATTGATGAATATAACGTTTGATCCTACTGTGACAGGACAATTTGCATCATACGGATATGATGATGGAGGGTTGAAAGCGGAAAAGGAATATATTGTCAAGGACGGAATTCTGTTACGGGGGCTCGGCGGAAAGGAAAGCCAGATTCGATCAGGAATGCCGGGAGTTGCGAATTTTAGAGCCAGTTCGTGGAACAGAGCGCCCATCGACCGGATGGCGAATCTGAATCTTGAACCAGGAGACTCTACATTTGAAGAAATTATTTCCGCTGTTGAAAAGGGTGTGTATATGGAGAGCAATCGTTCCTGGTCTATTGATGATTACCGGAATAAATTTCAGTTTGGCTGTGAATACGCGAGGCTGGTCGAAAATGGAAAACTCACTAAGACAGTAAAGAACCCGAATTACCGTGGAATTTCAAATCCATTCTGGAATAGTTTAAAGATGATCGGAAATCCCGATACGTTCGGTATGTACGGGACCCCATATTGTGGAAAGGGTGAACCAAATCAGACAATCCGCGTGGGGCATGCTTCTCCAGTAGCACTGTTTGAAAATGTGGAAGTATTTGGAGGAGCGTGATATAATGGAAAAAATATTTAATCAGATTTGTGAAGTACTGTTCTCCAAATTGCAGGAGGATGAATATATGACTGTGAATTTTGGCGGTGAAAAGAGCCAGTTCATCCGTGTGAATAATGCTAAAGTACGTCAAACCGGACTAATTGATGATGCTGATCTTTCTCTGGAATTGATCCATAATAACAGGGTTTGCCACGGTAGTATTACTGTTCACGAACCATTTGAGGTGATGAAAGATGAAGCAATGATGGAACTTGAACGCATGCGGGTAGAAGTCGTACAGCTCCCTGAAGATCCCTTTATCGTTCTTCCAGAGAATTCTGGATCCACACGGGAAGTTAAATCAGAAAATGGCCTTCCACAGGTAAATGCGGTTGATGCGCTGCTGCCGGCTATGAATGGGGTGGATTTGGTCGGGATATGGGCTTCCGGTCAAATATTCCGGGGGAATGCCAATTCTGCCGGACAAAAACACTGGTTTGAAACCGAAACATTCTCATTGGATTATTCCATTGTTACACCTGATCACAAGATGGTTAAAGGGACCTATGCCGGCACTGATTGGGATCAAGCAGCTTATGAAGCAAACATAGCTGATTCCCGTAAAAAGCTTGAAGTCATGAACAGGACAAAGAAAAAACTGGACCCGGGGGAATACCGCACCTGGTTTGCTCCGGCGGCAGTCTCAGATTTTATCGATATGTTCAGTTGGAATGGTGTCAGTGAAGCTTCAGTCCAACAAGGAAACAGCGCTCTCGGTAAAATGCGAAGTGAAGGACAGAAACTGTCTCCGTTGTTTCATCTTGCTGAGGATTTTCGCAGTGGGCTGGTTCCCCGTTTTAATAGCAGGGGAGAAGTGGCACCGGATTTTCTTCCGCTGGTTGATTCCGGAGAACTAGCAAATACACTGGTAAGTTCCCGAACCGCTAAGGAATACAAGAAAAAAAGCAATTTTGCTTCCGATGGAGAGTACATGCGGTCACCAGTGATGAATACTGGTAGTCTGGAAGAGAAAGATGTACTAAAAGAACTTGGCACAGGACTTTACTTATCAAACCTGCACTATTTGAATTGGAGTGATAATACAGGTGGTCGGATCACCGGTTTAACACGATATGCCTGTTTTTGGATAGAAAATGGTGAAATTCAAGCACCCATAGAAACCATGCGTTTTGATGATACCATTTACCGATTTTTTGGAACTGAACTGGAAGCTGTTGGAAAAGAGAAAGTTTATTTACCTAATGTTCTTACGTATGATGGCAGGGAACTGGGCGGTTTTAGTTGCCCGGGAATTTTGGTGAAATCGTTTGCCCTGACTTTATAGGGTAGCTGAGGAAAGGATGCCGCGAAGATCAGGCAGTAGATATTGTTATCCAAGTTGGATAATCTCTTCAAATGCTTCATCATACGAATTAATTATTTCTGCCCAGTCAAAACGGAAAGAAATATTTCTTATATGTTCTTTGTTGTTATTGTTTTCTTGAATCATCTTTTCTAATCTTTGCACGAAATCGTTATAATTATCATAAAGGATGGACTCGCAGAAATCTGCCGGAATTAATTCTGGATATGATAATCGGTCTGGAAGCAGGGGATGAGTTCCACAATAAACTGCTTCCATTATAGACGCTCCAAAAAAGTCCTGATTTGATGTTACAGGAAGAATATCTGCTCTCCAAAGCCACTTGGCATACTCTTTGAAGCTGTCGGCATATCCATAATGGACAACTTTTTTCCCAAGAGACTCGATTGCCTGGTCAAATGCATCTGGTTTGTGCTTAAAATTTTCCCCGAGGATCGCTACTTCAAAATCCAATCCCTTTTCAGATAATATTTCTAACGCATTGAAAAATTCTTCCGGATTTTTATCGTATTCCCAACGGTGATTCCACAATAAAAGAGGTGTTCCGCTNTCTTTTTCGCATNGGTGTTNATCAAATTTNGAGAGATCAAGTCCAAGGTGAAGGACAGAAGATTTTCCGGTGATAATTTTTTGGGTCTCAAGCTCGTTGNGATCAGGGAAGTGTTTCAGCATTTTACGGGCTTCAGTTAAAAAGGAGTTCATGTGGTATTGGGAATTGAAAAAGACATGGTCAGCTGTGAGCGCTGTAGTGTAATTAATAAATCCGTAATGAATGTTTCGTTTTTTACCCACGTCCCGGTCTGTGCTTGACCATGGATAGGAAAGCTGGTTCTCGTGGAAATAAACAGCTGTTGGGATGTTCGAGGTTCGGGAACGGGTTAGAGAGAGAAAAATCGTCAAATCCAGCATGTCTGTGGTCAGTATGAGATCCGGTTGGAGTTTTGATTCCATATACATGCGAGCCAGGGTAACTGCTCCGCCGTGCATTCGCCACTTCCAAAATTGGCCCGGTAAGGTGAATAATTCTATTTGATGTGAACTATATTTTCGGAGACATTTTGCCCAGTTTTTATGCGATCCTGTAAAATAGGGTTCGATTAATAATATTTTCATGTATCCGATAATAAGATTATAGACAAAAAGAGAGGGTAATCGCTTATGTACGTGCCCGGGACTGGACTCGAACCAGCACGATCTTTCGATCACTAACTCCTGAAGCTAGCGTGTATACCAATTTCACCACCCGGGCGTGATACGGTAACAAAAATTACCCTTCTGTCCTGTAATTGAGCAAGGAATAAACTTGATACACCATCGAAAGACAGTGTATTTTTCCTTCCTATTTTCTGATGAATCAAAAGGGTATTGCTACAAACAAAAAAGCTTATCATGAATATTTTATTCTTGATAAACTTGAAGCAGGAATTGAGTTAACTGGGAGTGAAGTAAAGAGCCTTCGTGAAGGGAAGGCAAGCCTTAAAGAAGGTTATGTGATAATTCGTGACAAAGAAGCATTCATGATGGGTGTCCATATCAGTCCTTATTCTCATACCGGTTACAGTGGTCATGAACCCAATAGGGAGAGACGTCTTCTGCTCACGAAGCGTGAGATACTGAAACTTGGTCAGAAAATAGCAGAAAAAGGCATGACAATTATTCCTCTGAAACTCTATTTTAACAAAAGTTGGGCAAAAGTAGAGATTGGTGTTGCTAAAGGGAAGAAATTTTATGATAAAAAAACAGCATTAAAAGAAAAGGATATAAAGAGAGATACAGATCGTGAGATGAGAAAATACTAATGAAATTTCGACCAATAGAGGAACAATTAACATTAATTAAGCGGGGTGTGGAAGAAATTCTGCCCGAAGAAGAATTAGTAGAAAAACTAAAAAAATCCAAAGAAACCAATACCCCGCTGATCATTAAACTTGGCTGTGATCCCAGCCGCCCGGATTTACACATTGGGCATGGAGTCGTCCTGCGGAAGCTGCGTCATTTCCAGGATTTAGGTCATCAGGTTGTGCTGGTGATCGGCGACTTTACCGCGATAATTGGGGATCCTTCCGGCAGAAATAAAACCAGGCCTCAATTATCGCTTGAAGAAGCAAAAAAAAATGCTGAAACCTATGTAAAACAATCTGAAGCAATACTTGATATTGATATACTTAAAATTGTTTATAATTCAACTTGGTTGAATATAATGAGATTCAGTGAAGTAGTTCAGCTTGCCAGCAAATATACCATTGCCCGTATGATGGAAAGGGATGATTTTACCAAACGCTATAAGGCGGAAGTGCCAATTTCGATCCATGAGTTTTTGTATCCCTTAGCACAGGGTATGGATTCGGTGGAACTGAAAGCCGACCTGGAACTTGGCGGAACGGATCAGAAATTCAATTTGCTGGTCGGGCGTGATCTTCAGCGTGAATATGGACAGGAACCGCAGGTGATCATGACATTGCCGCTGCTGGAAGGAACGGATGGTGTGGAGAAAATGTCCAAATCATATGGGAATCACATCGGTCTTCATGATATACCGGATGATATGTACGGCAAGGCATTATCTATTTCAGATGATATGATAGAAAAATATTTTTTACTGGCAGTAGATGCTGATGACGATACGATGAAAGAAGTGCGCCGACAGCTGGATGACAATTCTGTCAATCCCCGTGATGTAAAACGGTGGTTGGCAAGGGAACTTGTCACGATTTATTATGATTCTGAAACGGGTGTGAAAGCCCAGGAGCATTTTGATCGTGTGTTTATCAGTAAAGATGTACCTGATTACATGGAAGAGTTCAAACTGACAGAGGGAATACAACTTTTAGATATCCTGAAAAAATCCGGATTTATCCGCAGTAGGGGGGAGGGACGGCGGCTGATCAAGCAGAATGCGATAAAATTGAACGGAAAAATCTGTGGTGATGAACTTACTGTATTAGCACCGGGATGCGATGAAGTCGTGATCAAGGTTGGCAAGCGCCGTTTCCTGAAAGTAATAGGTTGAATAAATTAGCTTTTTTACTACTGGGAATCCTATTGACCAGTAGTCCTGGACAAAAGTCTGAGTTAGACGACATCAGGTTGGTCATATTTTTTTCTGTGGATCAGATGAGTCCACACCTGTTGAATCAGTATGAACCGCTTTACACTGGCGGATTCAGGTGGCTGATCGATCACTCTCGCCAGTTTACAAACACTCATTATGAGCACGGTTACACGGCCACAGGACCGGGACATTTTGTTTTGGCTTCCGGTCAGCATCCTGGACCGAACGGTATCCTTGGTAACTATTGGTATGATCGTGAACTGAAACACACGGTATCCTGCGTAGAGGATACGGTTTCAAAAGTGGTTGGGTACGAAGGCGATGCCAGATCTTACCGGCAGATTAATACCAACACTCTCGGGGATTGGTTGAAAAACCGGTATCCTGATTCAAAAGTATATTCTGTTGCCGGTAAAGACCGTAGTGCTGCCATGATGGGTGGAAAACATGCTGATCTGGCACTGTACTACAATTGGCGCGGATCATTTGTAACCTCAAGTTATTACATTGATGCACTCCCGGAATGGTTGATTAAATATAACAAAAAGTTAAATGCAGTGTCCTATCGTGATTCTCTCTGGATGCGTTCATTACCATTTGAGGTTTACGATCGCTATGCTCATAAGGATTTTTTAGAAGGTGAATCCGATCGATATCATTCAGACCCGTACTCTCCGGTATTTCCGATTGGATTTGATGCAGATGCTTCTGATAAGGATGTCGTAGACGGATTTTTTGGTTTTCCCTGGATGGACAGAGCAACAATAGATCTGGCAAAAGTCATTGTCCATGAGGAAGGATTAGGACAGGATAAGAATCCCGACATTCTGTTTGTCGGTCTTTCTGCTACTGATGCTATTGTTCATGATTATGGACCGAATTCTCATGAAGCAATGGATGCAATGCTCAAAATTGATCGTTATCTAAAGAATTTGATCGCTACTTTAGAAGATGTGGTGGGTCTTGAAAATGTTCTCTTTGTACTGACAAGCGATCATGGCGGACTTTCCCTTCCGGAGTACCGTCAGAAAATGGGACTGCCTGGCGGCAGGATCAGCAGACCAGAACGGAAAAGAGCAATACAGGACGTATTTATCTTTCTGACAAAACACTACGGAAGTTCTAGTTTTGTGGTGAATGACGGTCTTGGCTTTTACTACGATTTAGGCCGAATGAGGGAAATGAATATCAAGAAAACGGATGTGGATACCATAATCCGTGAAAGGGTGGAAAAGGTTACTGGAATTGCCAAGGTTTTGACCAAGGACGAAATATTTTCCTCCCACCCTGGTGATACAGTTCTTGCGAGATTGAAAAACTCATTCCACCCTATAAAAAGCCCTGACTTATGGATCCTCCAGGAAAAATACTGGGTAACGAAATATCCACGCGGAACCGGTCACGGAACTCCTTACGATTATGATACACATGTTCCCCTTCTGTTTTCAAAAGCAGGACAGAAGCAAACTACCGTTTCAAGAAAAATTATGATGGTTGATATTGCTCCTACCATTGCTGCAATGCTCGGAATTAATATTCCCAAAGGTATTGATGGTGTACCAATTACAGAAATGCAAAAATAATGAATATGTTTTGGAATGAGCACAAGAATTCATGTTAGCCAAGGAAATATTAATTGATCAACAATCAACATAAAAATGAAAAATATTTTGAAAAATTTCAGAATAGTTATTTATCTAATCTTATTGAAATCCTAAATTCAAAAAGGTTTTTTTTTACTTTTTAAAGAAAAGGTGACATTTTATGGAAGACCATATATATGAATTTACCGATAAAAACTTCAATTCAGAAGTTCTCCAATCTGACAAACCGGTGCTTGTGGACTTTTGGGCTGAATGGTGTGGCCCGTGCAAAGCAATAGCACCGACTATTGGAGAAATCGCCAGTGAATATAATGGAACAATCAAAGTAGGAAAGGTAAATGTAGATAACAATCAACAAATTGCTATGGAATACGGGATTCGAAGTATTCCAAGTTTATTGATTTTTAAAGATGGTAGTATAGTTAATCAAATTGTAGGTTCTGTTCAAAAAGATAGTATAACCAAATTATTGAATGAAGCTATATAGCTTTGTCTTCAAAGGTAATGACTGTGAAAAATATATTGTCAAATTCGCCAGTACCTTAAGCAATATTTGGCAGGTAATGGAACTACAATACACTTTATTAATTTGATGAATCGAAAAGTCATTATTATCGGTTCCGGCCCTGCTGGTTTAACAGCCGCTATTTATACAGGCCGAGCAAACCTAAAACCCTTAGTATTTGAAGGGAATCAACCCGGCGGTCAATTAACAATCACCACTGATGTAGAAAATTATCCAGGATTTCCTGAAGGTATCCAGGGTCCTGAAATGATGGATCTTTTTCGGAAACAGGCACAACGCTTTGGTGCTGAAACTCAATTGAAACACGTGACAAAAATTGACTTCAGTGAATATCCGTTCAAAGTGTGGGTTAACCAAGATCATTTTACGAGTGAATCCATTATTATTTCCACTGGAGCCTCTGCAAAAATGCTTGGTTTAGAGTCAGAGAAAGAACTCATGGGTTACGGAGTTTCTGCATGTGCAACCTGTGATGGGTTCTTTTACAAGGATAAAAAAGTGTTGGTTGTCGGAGGAGGAGACACCGCGATGGAAGAGGCAACTTTTCTGACAAAATTTGCCTCCGAAGTGTGGATTGTCCACCGCAGAGATGAATTACGTGCATCCAAAATTATGAGGAAAAGAGCATTAGATAACCCAAAAATTCATGTTCATTGGAACACAGTTATCGATGAAATTCTTGGGACAAAAGAATCCGGTGTAACCGGGGTGATGCTTAAAGATACAAAAACTGGAAACATACGGGAAGACCAGTGTGATGGTGTTTTTATGGGAATTGGTCATACTCCAAATGTATCTCTGTTTAAAGGGGTTTTGGACATGGATGAACAAGGGTATATCAGTACAAAAGGTGGTAGCACTTCAACCAGTATTCCTGGTGTATTTGCATGCGGAGATGTACAAGATCATGTATACCGCCAAGCCGTCACTGCAGCCGGTTCGGGCTGTCAGGCAGCCATGGATGCTGAACGTTTTTTAGAGGGATTATCCGGAATTAATTGACTTTCGTTTCATCGTTCATTCTAACCAAAAAGGATAAATGATGAACCAGATAAAAAGAGTTGTTTATGAATTAAAGGATCTGAGGAAGGATTATGGAAATCACACTGTTCTTCAGATTGGCCACCTAGAGTTTCATCCTGGAACTATTTATGGAATTGTTGGATCTATCGGGTCTGGAAAATCCACTTTACTTCGTTTATTAAGTGGAAAGGAGAAGGAAACATCCGGGCTTCTCAAATATGATGATGACACTTTCAAAACAGGGTGGTTTGGAAAAATTAAATCCAACGAAGATATCTTCCTTGCCAGTGTAGATTTTTTTCATGAAAATCAGAATGTACATCAGGCTCTTAAGAATATTCATCCGAAAAAACTTGATATCATTAATGGAAGGTATTTCTCGAAAGGACCTCAAAAAGTTTTATGGAATAAACAAATAGGGACACTCTCCCCGGGTGAAAAATCATGGTTGAATAATATAATGGCTGTTTACAGTGATCCCCGTGTATTACTCGTTGATGATTATGGTACTACTATCGATAATAAAATGGAGTTTAATTTTCGGAAACGGCTCATAAAGATGAACAAAGATCTAGGAACCACCATTATCGCAGTTGCTCCAGATGATTTTCATTTAAAGAAATTTGCTGCTGTATTAATCTATCTGGATAATGGACATATTTCAAAGATCAGACCGGGAAAAACAAAAAGCCAGGGAAAGTTTCGTAAAAAAACCTGAATATCTAATTTAAGGTTTCATGGAAACAGGCCTAATCACCTCTAAAACCTTTTTGGACCATTTGACAGGATTGAATCATGTGGAAGCTCCTGAAAGAGTCACATCCATCCTTGAACAATTGAAATTAACAAATCTGTTGGATTCACTCACTGAGATTCATCCTGGAACTCCCAGCAGGCTTATCCCCGAACTTGTTCACATGCCTGAATACGTTGACCGTGTTGAACAAAGTTGTATAAACGGGCATTCCTACATTGATACTTTAGATAACCCTATTTGTAAAAAATCTTATGAAGTAGCCCTCTTAGCAACTTCGGCTGTAACAAGTGGAGTAGATTGTATTTTTTCAGGTAAGATAAAAAATGCGATGGCAATTGTCCGTCCACCTGGACATCATGCGGAAGAGGAAAAGGCCATGGGTTTCTGTCTTTTTAATAATGTTTCCATTGCTGCCCGTTATGCCCAGAAAGAGCATAGAGCGGAAAAGGTACTCATTATTGATTTTGATGTTCATCATGGAAATGGTACACAACATATTTTTGAGGAGGATTCAACTGTGTTGTATGTGAGTCTTCATCGCTATCCATTTTATCCGGGAACTGGAAGCAAAGATGAGACGGGCAGGGGCAGAGGGCTTGGTATGACAATCAACTATCCACTTGACGCGAATACTGGAGACGACAATTACTTGGATATTATGAATCATTCTCTTTCGGATAAGGTTTTGAAATTCCAACCGGATTTCATTATTTTGTCTTCAGGTTTTGATGCTCATGAGATGGATCCTCTTGGCGGCATGAATGTGACAACACAAGGATTTGGAACCATGACAGAAATCTTTGTGAAGCTTGCGGAAGAATGTTGCGGCGGGCGATTACTTTCTGTTTTGGAAGGAGGATATAATCTCAAGGCACTTGCAGAGAGTGTTGAAATCCATTTGAGAAAATTATCAGGAATAATAATGTGAAACGAATTCAACGATCGCAAAAATATCGGATCCTATTTGGTGTATGTGGAGGATTTGCAGATTATTTTACAATGGATCCCGCCCTTGTCCGGTTGGTATGGATCTTTTTTACTCTGTTTGGGGGATCTGGGATTCTGGCATATATCCTTGCTTTGATTATGATCCCGAGTGAAGGCTATGTTCATACCCAGTCAGGTGAACCAGACAAAAAATCAGAGGGGCCTCCGCTGTTTTGGAAAGTCCTTCTTGTGATGGTGGGAATCATCTTATTTTTTCAATATAGGGAACTGTTTGGAATGATCTTGGATTCCTTCTGGGGATCAGGAATAAACGTTGTATTTTCTCTTCTTTTAATTGGGGTGGGGGTCTATTTACTTTACTTTGGTAGAGGGGTGAAACCATCAATCTTAGAAGGAGATGGGGAAAATTCTCTTCATCTTTCAACAACGGAAAAGAAAATATTTGGACTCTGCGGAGGTATTGCAAAGTCCTTACAGATTGATGTTGTGATTATTCGGTTTTTATGGATCTTTGGAACATTTTTGAGTGCAGGAACTGGAATATTATTGTACCTGTTATTGTCATTTATTCTTCCGAAACCATCAACAATGAGCAAGGAATCTGTTTAATTCATTATGGACACAGCACGGGTTAAAGATATTATTCAGAAATTTTCTTCCAAGAGTATCCTGGTTATCGGGGATTTAATGCTCGATTCCTACATTTGGGGAAAGGCAGAACGGATATCCCCGGAAGCACCTGTTCCTGTCATTAAAGTCGACCGATCAAATTATACCCCTGGAGGTGCTGCAAATGTAGCGTTAAACCTCAATAGTCTTTCGTCCAATTCACAGATAATTGGTGTTGTTGGAAGTGACCCAGATGCAACTCTTCTTACTGAACTTCTTGCCAAGAAAGGTATCAGTTCTGAAGGTATTGTCATTGATTCTGGCCGTCATACAACAGTAAAAACCCGGGTTATTGCTCATGGTCAGCAGGTTGTTCGTATCGATCGGGAATTTGACGAACCTATTGATGAAACTGTGCAGAAGGAACTCATGGAACAAGTTGCCCGGTTTCTGCCAGAATGTGATGGAGTCATTCTCTCAGATTATAACAAAGGTGTGCTTACTGTCAGGCTCATTCAAAATATTTTGAATGTAGCAACTAAAAATAAAGTACCAGTTTATGTTGATCCAAAGAAGGAAAACTTCTTCCATTTTAAAGGGGTTCGTCTTTTTAAACCAAACTTCAATGAATTTATTTCTGGAATGGAAAGCGGTAAAATCGATGAAAAGATTGAAGAAAGAGGTTTCAGGCTTCAAAAACAACTCAAAGCGGAAATTCTCCTCATTACTCAAGGTGAAAAGGGAATGGTCCTTTTTTCGGATAATTCTCATCAGGCTATTTCAACAAAAGCGCGTCACGTTCACGATGTTTCTGGAGCGGGTGATACTGTGATTAGTACATTTGCCCTGAGTGATATTTCTGGTGCTACTCCAATAGAAGCGGTAACTATTGCAAATTATGCCGCCGGACGGGTATGTGAAGAGGTAGGTGTCGTACCAATTAGTCGCGATATGCTCATTGATACCATTGGTTCTCATAACCAAGTCAGTTGACCATTATCCTGGTTGATCTTTAATCTGATTATTTTTTGATGCAATTGCGTTTATCCTGCTTACTTATTTTATTTTTAATGCTCACCATAAATCTACATGGACAACCGGAATCTGAATTCAGTCCATTTGACTGGGTAACATACAGACAAACGGGGAGAATTCAATCTATTACAGAAGGATTTTCCTATATTTATTTTGCAACGGAAGAGGGGGGAATTCTTCGGTACCATACGTACCAGAATCAATTTGATGACCCCATTACCCAAGCCCAGGGATTATCTTCCAATAACATTAGATCCCTTCACTTTGATCGTGAAACAGGAACGCTTTGGGTGGCAACAAAACACAGTCTTGATTACAGCTATACTAGGGAAGGGAACTGGACTTCAATTCCTTACGGAAATCTTGCACTTCCGAAAAATGTACATATTCGTCGGATTGGTTCTTCACCTGCGTATGTGTGGCTGGACGCGGGAGCATCATACCTGAAACTGGATAGGGTGTCGGGAATTTCATTGGGTGTTTTTACAATCCCTGATGAAGAAAAAATACTCTGGAGCAGTTCCCGGGTACTTGCAGGAATTAATATACCAGAGGATATTGCAAATTACACTGTCACGGAAGGATGGTTATTGAACGGAAATCAGTTTGTAGATCCATTCGGAAGAACTATTGCCATAACCTCTTTTTATCAAACTCGATTTTCGGATATTTGGCTGGGGACTGGAGACGGAACATTATTTTTAGGTGATACCCAGATGGAGACATTTTATCCCCTTAGCTTTGGACTTGCAAATTCGGATATTACCACCTTTACAAAAGAAAATGATTTTTGGACTGCCGGAAGATCCGGTTTCAGATCAGGGGGAATTACACGGTTCAATCCGGAAGAATTGCAATTTGATCTCTTTGATTTTGAAGTAACAATTAATATGAATGACCAATCTATATATGCATCAGTTGATACTGGGGATGAGATATGGTTTGGCGGAAAAATCGGAATTTTGGTCTACAAGAAAAAGGAAAAATTTTGGAGATTGATCGATGAAGCAAAAGGTTTGCCTGGCGGACATATCATCACCATGGATCACGATACATCTCATGTATGGGTTGGCACTCCCCGTGGAATTGCCCGAATTCATAAGGATTCCAAACGATCCAGATTAACCGGAATTGAGCCTCTTTTACACGAATCGTTTATTTATGATATAGAAGTAATTGAAGATCAGGTGTGGATTGGTACCAGTTCTCAATTGTACGTTTACCATCAGGATCAACAGGCCCTGTATGATTTTCGTGATATGGGAGACCTCAGCAGGATTTCGCATCAACAGGACCTGCTAAAAAACTTTTGGGAAATTTACGAGTACAAACAATTGGTTTATATAGCAAGCGAACAGGGTCTTATTGCCTATGATAAAAAACGAGGTCAATGGTCGATGGTATTTGAGACAGCATATTTTAGTGGTCGAAAGATTAATGCAATGGCTTTTTCCGATGAATATTGCTTTTTAGGGACTAATCTTGGTTTTGATCGAATAGATTTAAATCGTTTCTTCCAACGGGATTATCGTTATCCATTTATTGGACAGGTAAACGATTTATTTATTTCTGATGATGTATTATGGCTTGGAACAAACAAGGGTTTAACAAAATTCCAATGGACAAAAAACTTATAAATCTGCTGTTACTTTTTTCTTTCGGATTTAGTTTGTTTTTTCATTCAGCAGCTTTTGGAAGAAGGGCAAGGGAGAATGAGAAGAGTAAGAATAACAATACGTTTGTCCTCGTTTCATATCCGATTGTCCACGAGCATATAGATTCGCTGCGTGTTTTCGTTTATTTTCATATTCCACACAGTTCCCTCCAGTTTATAAAAAAAGAGACCGCATTCCAGGCTGGATACGAAGCGAACCTCTCTGTCCAGGACAACCGAGGTATGCAGAAAATACATAGAGTGTGGAAGGATTCAGTCATGGTGGAGGATTATTCAGGGACAGTGTCCCCAAGACGGTTTGTAACATTCATGACCGAATTTGCTGCCATTCCTGAAGAATACCGTTTGCTTTCTGATGTAATGGATCTGGATACGCGGGATATTTCCGAATATTCGCAGGATCTGGATCTTTCACAATATAAGGGAGAAGTTATTTTATATCCGCCGATAATCCTGGAGGACAGAAATGGTGATTGGGGATTTACCAAAGGAAAAATTCCAGTTCTTACGAAAGCTGTTGCAAGGAGTGCAGGAGAAATAACCGTCCATTATTCAGGTAGAGTCCAGTCAGGAAATGCAAAAATTATGAGCGTTCTGGACTCAAAGGGTGAAGGAAATCTCTGGAAACACGAACAAAGTATTAATGGGAAAGACAATAATTTTACTCTTAACCTAAACATTCCCGATTCTGTGCTGAAGGGAATAAAATTTTCACTGAAAGCATTTTTAATCCAGAAAAATAATTCAGTCTCTAAATCAGTTAATTTTTCTCTTAAAAAAGCAGGTATTTCAACTTTTATTTCTGATATAAGTGATGCCATCGAACAAATGCGTTATATTCTTGAAGACGATGAAAAACTAAAACTGAAGAATTCTAAGAGGAAAGAACGTGAAAAATTGTTCAGGTCATTTTGGAAAAAACGA
>NYYF01000015.1 GCA_002686675.1 Fidelibacterota bacterium | reverse complement strand
CAGGTTGAAAATATGCAGATTTTTGCAGATTTTTTTTCTTTGCTCCATGAACAATAACACTGATTTTTCCCATTTCCTTCGTAAGGCATCTTGCAATGATACTTGTATTACTATAGGAAAAACTTTTAAGAACAATGGCCTGAGACTGAATAATCATTATGCTTCAGTGTTTATACGGAAAAACAAAGCCAATAAATTTGAGGGGGTTTTATTGTCTTTGGTTAATTAAATAATAGAGAGTATTAGTACGCTTTCCCATAGATAACAACATGTTTTGCAGGATTTCCAGAATAAACACACCTCATTCCACTTGAATCTTCATTGTTTAAAATACAGCGGATTGTTGCATTCGTATCTTCTTTTATCTTCATTTCTGTCTTTTGTGTCCCATCCCATCCACAACGAATAAAACCACCCTTATTTTTGACAGTGTCCCTAAAATTACTATACGATGACACCTCATGGGTGTTCTTTTCTCTAAATATCAGCGCCTGTTCAAATAATCCTTTCTGAATTTCTTCAAGTAACCTGGGGGCTTGTTCTGTTATCATGTTTTTTTCAAGGATTATCTTTTCGCCTGTATCACGGCGAACAAGAACTGCTTGTCCGCTTTCGATATCTCTTGGTCCCACCTCAAGCCGGAGAGGGGCGCCTTTCATCTCCCATTCATTAAATTTAAATCCTGGAGAATTATCACTCCAGTCTTCATATATACGAATTCCTCCCTTTCTCATTTCGTCCAATACAGGAGAAATAAATTTTCGTACTTTCAGGTGCCCATTCTCATTTTGGGCAATAGGAACCATTACAATCTGGTGCGGAGCAATCTTCGGCGGCAGGCGTAAACCCTTGTCGTCACCATGGGCCATAATTACCGCCCCAACAAGACGAGTGCTCACACCCCAGCTGGTAGCATAAACCAGCTCTTCCTGATTATCTTTATTTTGGAAAGTAACATCGAAAGCGCGGGCAAAATTTTGTCCCAAGTTATGGGATGTCCCGGCTTGAAGCGCTCGTTTATCACCCATCATAGCTTCAATACAATATGTTTTGTCTGCACCGGCAAATTTCTCGGATTCAGTTTTTAAACCTGTAATAACAGGTATTGCCATAAAATCTTCTGCTAGCTGACGGTAGAGTTCCAATATATCCAGTGTTTCCTTTTGGGCGCCTTCGGCCGTAGCGTGGGCCGTATGGCCTTCCTGCCATAAGAATTCTGAGGTACGAAGGAATAGCCTTGTCCGCATTTCCCAGCGAACCACGTTGGCCCACTGGTTAATGAGAATGGGGAGATCGCGATAGGATTGAATCCATTTTTTGTACATGGACCATATCACCGTTTCTGATGTAGGCCGCACAATGATTTCTTCTGCCAATTTAGATTCTGGATCTACCACAAGACCATGCTCATCATCAGCCTTAAGCCGCGTGTGGGTTACTACAGCACACTCCTTGGCAAACCCCTCCACATGCTCCGCTTCCCGCGCCAAAAAGGATTTTGGAATAAAAAGCGGGAAATAGGCATTCACATGACCTGTTGCTTTTATCATTTTATCGAATGATTCTTTGATATTATCCCACAGCTGGAAACCATATGGCCTGATGACCATGGTGCCTTTCACCGGGCCGTAATCTGCAAGCTCCGCCTGTCTCACTACGTCTGTATACCAAGAAGAATAATCCTTGCTCTGCGGTGTAATGCCCTTAGACATAATCCTTCCTTATTAACAATTTGACCTACTTGATTTTTCTGTTACAATTTGAATAAATACTCAAACAGAAATTACCGGGGCTAAGCGGGGCATTCAATAAAAACGTTTTGGGACCTTCCCTGTTTTTTCTTCTAATGATTTCCCCTATTTTCTTTCAAGAATTACCAGAAATATATAGAGTATTACCTAACTTAAAATAGGATTTTATGAAAACATCCCTACAAAAATCGACCCGATTTATCAACTGTACTATCAGCGGAATCCCAAAAGCGAATGCTATCCTTTGTAAGGAAGGATCAATCAAAATCATTGGTCTTTCCAGTGAAATAGTCGGTGATAAAACGATTGATTTAAGGGGTGGTGTTGTCTATCCAGGCTTTACAGATTCACATCTCCATCTCCTTGGGATCGGAATATCCCTGGAAACACTGAGTTTAACTAATATTACCAGTCCAGAGAAAATCATTGAAAAAATAGTTAAGAAATTAAAAAGCATTAATGAAGGACAGTGGTTTAAGGGATGGGGGTGGGACCAGAATAATTGGCGAGACACTGGGTATCCCACCAAAGAAATGCTTGATGCTGTCTCTCCAAAAAGTCCTGTTTACCTTAAGCGGATAGATGGCCATGCCGCCTGGGTTAATTCTAAGGCATTAACAATTGCCAATATTACAAAGAAGACTCAGGACCCAGATGGAGGGAAAATACTTCGAGATAATTATGGAGCACCAACTGGAATTTTAATTGACAGCGCAATGGAATTGGTCCGACAATTTATCCCTAAATACTCAAAAGCAGACAAAAAAAGAATGGTGCTCAAGGCCGTTTCTCAGCTGAACAGTTTGGGCATTACATTTGTTCACGATGCTGGAACTGATCTTGAAACAATTGAAATTCTCAAAAATCTTATTTCAGAAAAACAACTTAATATTTGTATTTACGCCATGTTAACTAACAACCTTGAGGTGTACGACAATTACCTAAAATCAGGACCCTTTTTCGATAATAAGGGTTATCTCACTGTAAGAACAATAAAACTATTTCTGGATGGCGCTCTTGGCTCAAGGGGCGCGGCTCTTCTTCACCCTTACTATGATAATCCTGAGAATATGGGGCTCATATTACTTGACATACAAAAAACTATTGATAAAGTTAAAAAATTTAATAGTGCTGGATTTCAGGTCAGTATTCATTGCATTGGCGATCGGGCCAATCGAATCGGTCTAAATATTTTGGAAACCGCGGGTGAACGAAAATTACGTAATCGCATTGAACATGCTCAAATTATTCACCCAAATGACATTACACGCTTCGCTGATATCGGGGTTATCCCTTCCATGCAAGCGATCCACTGCACCAGCGATATGCATTGGATCAATAAACGATTAGGGGCAGATCGTTTAAATGAGGTNTNTAATTGGCAATCTCTNNTCAAGNCAGGAACCATTATAGCNGGTGGTTCTGATGCCCCGGTTGAATCTCCAGACCCTCTNNCCGGGNTTTACGCTGCCGTCACACGGAAGGACAAAGCCGGAGANCCAGCTGGCGGNTGGCAGGGTCATGAGCGACTCACCAGAGAACAGGCGCTCCTTATGTACACTCAATGGCCTGCCTATGCTTCTTTTCTGGAAAATAAAATAGGAAAAATTAAGCCTGGATTTCAGGCAAATTTTACTGTTCTTTCAAAAAATCTAATGTCTGTTCTGCCAGAAGATATCTTAAAAACAAAAGTGCTGTTCACAATTGTTAATGGAAAGGTAGTTTACGCTGAATGATAACAAAGACTGAAATAAAAAAAATTCATTCTCTTTCAAAGAAAAAATACCGTAAACAATTTGAGAAATTTATTATAGAGGGTATACACCCCATTACTGAGGCTATAAAAAGTGAAACACAAAATCTGAAAATCTATATGACAGATTCATTTTTACAGCACCCCAAACACAACCATTTTCTACAAAGCCTTCAAAACACAAACTACATTTTGACGACCGTTCAAGACTCAATAATGGAAAAACTTTCAGATGCAGTAACCCCGCCGGGTATTATTGCCACCTGTTCATTGCCAAAACAAGGCTCACCCGATTTTTCAAAAAAATTGAATTGGGTTTATTTAGATCGCATCCGCGATCCGGGGAATCTTGGCACTCTTCTCAGAACCTCTGCATGGTTTCACGTAACCCATGTTGCTTTATCACCCCGCTGTATTGATCCGTACAACCCTAAAGTTGTTCGTTCCGGCATGGGAACACATTTTCACCTTTCTATTTATAACAATATTGATTTATCTGAATATAAAGCACATAAATTTACTATCATTGGAGCAGACCAAAAGGGTACTCCCCTTAGCAACACAACGGCCCCAGGCTCAGTTCCCTGGGTGTTGGTACTTGGAAACGAAACACATGGCATTTCATTAAAAAACATTCCGTTGCTGGACTGCGCTGTTTCAATTCCAAGGGTTGGGAAGGGCGATTCTCTAAATGTGGCAATCGCTGGTGGCATTTTACTTCACCAAATGACTTCTTTTTTAAAGAAAAATGAGGAAGCCTAACTTCTTTCCTTTTCCTAATAAAAAACGTAATTTTATATGATATGAAAAATAAGGAACCAGATCAACATGAACCAGACCCTTACTGTCAAAAATGCTTTCGGCATTGTGCTTGTCTCTATCCTGGTCGCGATTCTAGCCGGATCGGTTCCTTTTTTCTTTAGCGCTACATTTTTACCGGAAGAAAACACACGCACAACTTCGCTTCTGTCTCTTTTCTTTGGACAAACATTTATGATTGTTCCTCTTCTGCTTTTTCTCCATTTAAAAAAAGAACCCTTAGCAGAAAAACTCCGTCTTCAGCCAGTATCAACAACTGTTCTTTCTGCAACTACAGCTTTGTCTGTGGGCATAGTGATAATTTCAGATGAAATTGATCGTCTTGCAAATCTGGTATTACCTCAACCTGAGTATTTTAATCAACTGTCAAATATGCTAAGGTTTGACTCTGTTTCATCAGTGTTTTTTCTCCTATTGACAATTTCGATTCTTGCACCCCTTGGGGAGGAGCTTCTTTTTCGTGGTTTTCTTCAAAAAATTTTGGAAGAATCATGGAAAGATATCACAAAAGCCGTTCTCATAACCAGCGTGTTCTTTGCTTTCATACATATGAATCCGTACTGGATAATTCAGATCTATCTCATGGGCATTCTCTTGGGATATCTTGCTTGGCGAACGGGATCAATTATTCCTAGTTTTATTCTTCATGGAATAAATAACACCTTTGCCCTATTCCTAAACAATACTACATCACCAATAGAACACATTTACTCCTGGAATGGTCACGTTACTCCCCTTCTTTTGGCGGTTGCAGTAGGGTTAATTATTTTTGGTTTTAAACGTTTACACACTCATTTGGAGATTCTATAATGAAAAAAGAAATGTTCAGCCATGAGGTTTCTGTCCTTAGGAACACTTTTCGGAGGTTGCTTCGCCGGAACGCTCACACAAATCTGACAAAAATTATTCGGAAAACACACCCTGCAGACTTGGCAGTGCTTTTCCGATATTTTACTGATACCGAACAGAAGACCCTTTTTGATCTCATGATAGAAAAAGAGCATACTGCAGAATTTCTAACAGAACTGGATGAGGGAATTCTCGTTAAAATACTCGAGAATGAAGACCCCGGACGAATAGCAACTATTTTTCATAAGCTAGGTTCAAATGACCAAGCAGAAATTCTAAACCTTTTATCTGAACCAATGACAAACTCCATTCTTGAGCTTCTTCAGAAAGAAGATAAGAAAGAAGTGGAAGAAATTATGAGTTATCCAGAAGACAGTGCTGGGAGCATGATGTCAACAGATGTGTTTACACTCCATAAAAACACAATTGCCCGGGATGCTATTCAAAGCCTCCAAGATAAAGAAGAGGCCGAAATGGTTTTTTATCTTTATGTAACCGATGACGATGATCGCCTGGTCGGTGTTATTTCCCTTCGTGACCTTGTAACTACCCCTCCGGACAAAACGCTGGACAATATTATGATAAAAAACGTTATTTCTGTCCAACCTGAAACAGATCAGGAAGAAGTGGCTAAAATTGTTACTCGGTACAACTATCTGGCTGTACCCGTTATAGATTTAGAAGAACATATGCTTGGAATCGTCACTGTTGACGATGTGGTGGATGTAATCAGAGAAGAGGCAACAGAGGATTTCCTCCAAATGGCAGGTGCAGGTAAAGACAGGGAAATACTTCTAAAATCTTCCTGGGGGAATGCCCGCGCAAGACTTCCCTGGCTTTTTGCGAGCTGGGTCGGTGGTGTGGCTGCAGTCGCTATAATTGGTGTTTTTAAAAACATGCTTGAAACCACTGTTGCCCTCGCGGCGTTTATCCCAGTTATTATCGGAATGGGTGGCAATATTGGAACCCAATCATCCACAATTATTGTCCGGGGCCTGGCTACAGGGCGCGTCGATATTGGCAATAACCTAAAAATCATTTTAAAAGAAATTAAGGTAGGGCTAATTCTTGGGGTTTTATATGGGATGCTACTTGGAATTTTTGCTACTTTAAAGTTTGTCAACACAACACCATATTTAGGCTTGATAGTCGCTTTGAGTATCTTATCATCAATGATTATCTCTACCTTTGTAGGTACGCTTGTCCCTCTTCTTTTCAGAAAACTTAATATTGATCCCGCAATTGCCACCGGTCCCTTTGTCACAACTAGCATTGATATTATAGGTGTCACCCTATATTTCCTTATAGCCTCTGCTCTTATTCCTGTCTGATGAGTTTTCTCTTCTTTGTTCTTCTTTTCAGCCTAACCTTCTATATTTGCTTCACAATTTATTTCTGGACAGGATTAAAACGCTTAAAATCAAACCAAAATATCCTGGAATATTACCCTTTTGTATCCATAGTTGTGGCAGCAAGGAATGAAGAATTTTTCCTTCCAAGGCTTCTCTCAGCTTTGGCAAAACAAGATTACCCCGTTGACAAATTAGAAGTTATCATAGCA
>NYYF01000014.1 GCA_002686675.1 Fidelibacterota bacterium | reverse complement strand
GGCTGGTGCAGGGGAGTAATCAGCCAACTTTTCCTTGCCCACCAAATCCTGAAGCTTTATAAACCCTTCAACAACACCCTCTGGTCGCGGTGGACATCCCGGAACATAGACGTCCACTGGAATGAATTGATCAACACCTTGGATCACACTATAGGTATCAAACACTCCTCCGGTAGAAGCACAAGCACCCATGGACATAACCCATTTCGGTTCCGGCATTTGTTCGTATATGCGAATGAGGACTGGCATCATCTTGATAGAAATTCTACCGGCAACAATAAGAAGATCTGATTGTCGGGGCGAAAAACGAATTGCTTCAGCACCAAAACGGGCCAGGTCTGTACGGGCAGCTAAAACAGCCATGAATTCAATCCCACAACAGGCAGTACCAAAGGGCATGGGCCAAAGCGAATTTTTTCTGCCCCAGTTTATGGCACTCTCCAAAGTCGTAGTCAAAACATTCGATTTGATATCATCTTGAATCATGGCTATTAAAAATTATATGGTTTTAATAACAAATATTAGGAGCAATTTCCTGCTTTTGCCAACCTTTGGATTTACCAATGTTTTTCCAACTATTCCCATTCGAGGACCCCATTCCGCCAAGCATATACAAAACCAAAAACAAGAATAACCAGGAAAATAACCATTTCAAAAAAAATGAAGGGTCCCATAGAAAGAAAATCTTTGAACACAACAGCCCAAGGATATAAAAAAATAATTTCAATGTCAAAAATGATGAAAAGGAGAGCAATTAGAAAAAATCGGATTGAAAATCGGATTCTTGTTTCACCAACCTGATCCACTCCAGACTCATAGGGCATCATCTTAATGGGGTTGTGGATGCGGGGACCCACTAAATGCGTTACAATGAGACTCACGAAAACGAATCCGGAAACAAGGATAAAAACGATGAGAATAGGTAAGTAATTTTCAATCATGATAAGAGTTAAATTTACTTGTTCCTACGAATTAGACCTATAATATTCAACCCAAATATGATCTATTCCCAACAGCTTTAAACGGAGTTTCAAAATGAATAAAAAAGTAAAAAAAGTTAATAACAAATCTCTGGTTTATCCTTATCTGATTAAATGCTCTGGTGAAAAAATCTTAGGGAATTTGTTATCCATTCTGCAATTGGTGTCCAATAAATTCCCAAGAGAAAGGTGGGAATTGCCAAAGTAATTATCAAGGTGGATTCAAGCATGGAAGGAAACACGTGCTCCTCTTTTGAATCTCCTTCAAAAAACATTACTTTCACCACATGCATATAGTAATACAAGGAAATAACACTATTCACTGCTCCAGCAAATACAAGCCAGTAAAAAGATGGTCCAGCTTTAATCACCGCAGCAAAGATATAAAATTTCCCAATGAATCCTGCAGTAGGAGGAATCCCAGTCAGAGAAAACATAAATAACGCCATTACAATACCCACAAGAGGCATCTCCCATCCTAAACCACGGAAATCTTCAAAGGTCTCTCCCCCAGTCTTATTCTTTACAACAATTACAACAAAAAAGGCACCAAGGTTCATAAAGGGATACATTACCAAATAAATCATTATTGCAAAAACTCCGTTCCCGGAAAGAATAGGCATCGCCATGAGCATGTAGCCCGCATGGGCGATGCTGGAGTATGCAAGCATTCTCTTTACGCTTGACTGCTGAATCGCCACCAGATTTCCAAGGGTCATGGTCGCTACCGATATACCAGCCAAAACCTGTGGCCAGGGTATAGTAGAAATTACATTCCCAGATTCGAGAAGTAATCCAGCATCAGTGAATAGCACATGAAAGAAACGAATTAACAAGGCAAAGCCAGCCGCCTTGGGAGCTACAGAGAGATATGCTGTTACCGGAGTTGGTGCACCTTCGTACACATCCGGTGTCCAAAAATGGAAAGGTACAGCAGAAATTTTATATCCAAACCCGGCCAGAATAAAAATCGAAGCTATAATCAAAGCAAAATGGGAAGATATATCCAACCCAGCGAGTGCATTTTGTATCTCGAAGAATTTTGTGGTCCCTGTGAGACCAAATAAGATGCTCAATCCAAAAAGCATCAAACCAGAAGAAAAAGCTCCATAGATTACATATTTCAGTGAAGATTCATTGGAGCGCTGATCCTTTTTCAAATACCCTGCTAAAATGAAGGATGAAATAGAGACAACTTCGATAGAAAGATATACCATGATTAGATCAATAGCGGAAACCATGAGAAACATGCCAAAGACCATTATGGCAATTAATGTGTAATATTCTCCGGTTCGGTAAATCCTTAANTCATCGCTTTTACGACTAATAAGAATAACAAACAGGGTTGAAAAAATTATAATCGTTTTAAAAAACTGAGCGAATGGATCCAGTGCAAGTGAATCTAAAAATAGAGTTATGTTCCTTTCCGCACTTGTGAACCAATTTGCGAACAGAGTTAAAACTAAACCTGCAAAAACCAAAAGGCCAACTCTCTGACTCTCAGGCGGTTTTGTTAGAAGATCATAGATAACAGCAGCTAAAATGGTAGTTACAAGAAGGAACTCCGGCCAGTAATAGCTTAAACTTTGCAGGTTATTCATAAAAGTATATTCTCCAGATTAAGGAATAACAGCAAAGTTTCCTATCAGCACAACCTGATCAATTAAAACCGACATAGTCTCCTTGATCATATTCAGGAACGGCCCCGGATACACTCCCAGAATCAAAGTAATTACTGCTAAAGGAATCAGGGTAAACAGTTCACGTCCGTCAATTTCAGACAGACCGGAATATTTTTCATTCAATTCACCAAAGAATATCCGTTTGTAGGCGGACAGGAAATAAGCAGCGTTTAACACAATTCCCAGGGTAGAAATTATCACAATCACCCTGAAAACAGGGAATGCACCCATAAAACACATGAATTCACTGATAAAACCAGACAGCCCCGGAAGCCCAAGCCCAGCCATAAAAGCTACCATGGTTACACCGGCATATACAGGCATCTGCCTTGCCAATCCACCAAACCCGTCGATATCACGATGATGAGCACGATCATAAATAACACCTACCAGAATAAACAACATGGCTGAAATGGTACCATGGTTAAACATTTGGAAAACTGCACCAGTGATTCCGGCTTGAGCAGCAATGTAATTCTCTCCATGAAGACCGGACGCTGCAATGACTGCCGCCATTCCCAGCATTGCAAACCCCATATGATTGATACTTGAGTAAGCGACCAGTTTCTTTAAATCTGTTTGTGCCAATGCACACATAGCGCCCCAGATCACATTGATCAACCCCAGAACTGCCAAAGCACCAGCAAACCAGAATACCGCATCCGGCAGCATGGGATAGTTGATTCGAAGAATACCATAAATTCCCATTTTCAACAGAACACCAGCAAGGATTACAGAGACGGCAGTTGGAGCTTCCACATGCGCCAAGGGGAGCCAGGTATGAAATGGGAACACCGGTATTTTTATTGCAAATCCTACAAAAAGCAGAATCCAAATAACCTTGATGGCGCTCATACCCCACCAAATTGATCCTTCCAGGGCACCTGGGGCAGCCTCTATGAGCTCTGGAATACTGAATGTATTCCCACATGTAAAATACAGTGCTAAAATCGCAATCAGCATGAGTACAGATCCTACTAAAGTGTACAAGAAAAACTTTATAGCGGCGTATTCCCGCTGGGGGCCACCCCACATACCAATGAGGAAATACATGGGCAAAAGCATCAATTCCCAAAAAACAAAGAATAAGAAGAAATCTAAAGCCAGAAATACACCGATCATTCCCGTATCAAGAAGCAGGAACAAAGCAAAATATCCTTTTACGCCTCTATCAATTTTCCAACTTACAAAAATGCATAAAAATGAGAGCAACGGAGTAAGAATAATCATAGGAAGGCTTAATCCATCTACACCCAGAGCATAGGAAATATTAAAAGACGGGATCCATGCAACATTTTCCATAAACTGGAAAGATCCTATTGCGGAATCAAAGTTCAGCCAAAGCATAATTGCCAGCCAGAGCTGAAGTCCCGTAGATACCGCTGCTATAATTTTAATAACCTCTTCTTTATTCCTCGGAATTAATAGAATGGCCACCATCCCTGCTACAGGTAGCCAAATGAGCCAACTAAGTATGTTTGATACCATTTTTTATCCTTTACACATTTTTTCTCAAACGTCTAAACCATTGTTTGAACAATCACAATCAGGATTACTCCAAACAGAGCGAATAGAATGTAATTTTGAAGCCGTCCGGTCTGCAGATTTCTCAAGACATCCCCTAACCGATGGGCAGAACGTCCTGCCCCATCCACGATGCCCTGATCAAGGCCATTGTAATCCATCTTTTCAATTAAATCTGCGAACCATTCTGTAAATTTTCCAAACCCATCAACAACATATTTATCATAAAGATCCCAATCCAAAAATGCAATTTTATCTGCTAACTTCAAAACCGGAGTATAGATAAACCGTTCATATAATTCATCCACATAAAATTTGTTTAATGATAAATGATGTAGTGTGGAAAATTTATTTGCATAACGCTCCGCAGACAGCTTTCTCTTGAGATACATTTGCCATGCCAAAAGAATTCCAAGTCCGGCAACCAACAGTGATATGATCATAGCTGGAAGATGACTGTGGTGAATCCCTTCAGCAATAACATGAGCAGATGGAGCACCATAAACGAGGGAAGTTTTTGCTTCAATGACATAGGTAAACCATCCATGGTCGGAAAATGGATTGAAATATGGAAGCGTGTAAAAAATGAAAAAACTTAATGTGGCCAGCAGTACCAGGGGAAAGGTCATTTCCTTTGGGGATTCATGAATCTCTCCTATCAGTTCCGGCATCTGAGGTTCATTATGGAATGTCATATAAATCAACCGAAACATATAAAAAGCAGTCAACAAGGCTGCGCCAAAGCCAAAAACCGGTAGAAGGAAATGTTCCGGATGATGGTTTGCAAATGATAAACTGCCGGCAAGTATAGCGTCTTTTGATAAAAAACCTGAGAAAAAAGGCACACCTGCTATAGCTAACGTACTTACAAGCATGGACCAATACGTGATCGGCATTTTTTCCTTAAACCCTCCCATATTTCTCATGTCTTGCGGATCTGTTTCATGATCATGTTTTTTATGCAAAGCATGATGCATAGCATGGATCACACTTCCAGAACCGTAGAATAAATTTGCTTTGAACACTGCATGGATCACAAGATGGAAAAACGCTGCCACATACGCACCTGTACCAACAGACATGATCATGTACCCCAGCTGGCTGACAGTAGAATAAGCCAGTACCTTTTTGATATCGTTTTGTGTGATTGCAATAGTTGAAGCAAACAGTGCAGTAAATCCGCCAATATATGCTACAAAAACGAGTGCATCTGGTGAAATAATCGGGAAAAGCCGGACCATCATAAAGACACCCGCTGCAACCATTGTCGCAGCGTGCATGAGGGCAGAAACGGGAGTGGGACCTTCCATGGCATCCGGCAGCCAGATATGAAGTGGGAACTGCGAAGACTTTCCCATGGCTCCAAAAAATAGTCCAACTCCAGCAAAAGTCAAAAGAGTACCGGTTATTTTGCCATTGGCAACACCAGAAAAAATATCACTGTAAGAAACAGAACCAATCGCTGTAAATAAAAGCATTATTCCAATAAAAAATCCGATATCTCCTACTCTATTAGTCAGAAATGCCTTCATACCAGCATCCGCCGCAGATTTTTTCGCAAACCAGAATCCGATCAGAAGGTAGGAACTAAGCCCAACCAATTCCCAACTCATGTACAAAAGCATGAGATTATTTGATAGGACAATCCCGTTCATGCTAAAAGTAAATAAGGAAAGATAGGCGTAATAACGGGAATAGAGCGGGTCTCCTTCCATATATTTAATGGAGAAAATGTGACTCATACTAGATATAAGTGCCACCACTAACAGCATGGTGATAGTAATATTGTCTACCAAAAATCCTAACTGGATTGTGAAATCACCAAGACTGATCCANGTGAATGATGATTCCACNNGAAAATCCGGATCGTAGCTGAAAAGCATNCCAGCNAACATCGCCATGGAAAGAGCCAATGTGAGGAGCACAGCCCCGATAGAGACCCAATCACCGTGACGGGGAAGCCGTTTCCCAAGGAAAATATTGATCAGAAAAGCCAACAGGGGAAGAAAAAAAATGAATAAGGAATATTCAATAAAAATATTCATCGTTTCAACTGGCTTGCTTCATCCACATTAATGGATTGATAATTGTTGTATAAATTAATAATGATTGCCAAAGCTACTGCTGCTTCTGCAGCAGCCATAATGATTACAAAAAGTGCGAAAACATGCCCGTTAAAATTCATGCCACCAAAACGGGAAAAAGCAAGAAAGTTTAAGTTAGCTGAATTCAAAATGAGTTCCACTCCCATAAGAACGGCTACTGCATTCCTGCGGGTTATCACTGCGAATAATCCTAGAGAGAAAAGCGTTGCAGAAATGAGCAGGTAATTTTGCAGGCATTCCATTAATTTGCTTTCCTTGATAGCATCGCTGCTCCAATAAGAGCAGCAAGTAGTAAAATTGAGGCAACTTCAAACGGAAGTAAATAATGCGTCATTAGTAATCTTCCAATTTCTCCAACTGTCTGTGCAGGTTCCTGCATAGAAACCTGTAACCATGGTGTGTTAAAAATCATCCACACAATTATCCCAAAAATTCCAAGAACAACTGTAGCTCCTCCACCTTTGTTCAAATTCGAGTGTGAAATATTTACAGATGAAATTCTATTGGTAAGCATAATTCCAAACAAGATTAAAACTAGGATCCCTCCAATATAAATAACTACTTGGACACCTGCTAAAAAATCAGCCCAAAGAAACACATAAAATCCTGCAACACTAAATAAGGTCACTACCAAAGCAATGGCAGAATAAAAAAGGTTGGAATGAAGCACTACAATTAAAGCTGATCCAATAGTCATTGCAGTTATGAACCAGAATAATAATTCACTCATACTGTTTCTTCTTTTTCAACAGGTTTTTCCGGTGTTTTTGCATCCATAAAGCGGTCGATTTCTTCCTGAGTTGCTGTTGCAAAATGATACATCAATTCCTCCCGATTATATTCAGAAAATTCATAATCGATAGGATGTTTGGAAGAATTAGGACCTCCAGTCATAAAAATACACTCTTCAGGACATGGATATACACATAGGTTACAATACATACACTCAGTCATATCAATATCGAAACGATTAACTAATAGCCGCTTTTTCGTTTCATTGGATGTGGTACCTATATCCGTTCCCTTAGGAACTTTTATCGTTTCAATTTTGATGCAATCAACCGGGCAGGCACGAGCACATTTATAACAACCGATACAATCATCCATATCCACGTGGAGTTTGGACCGAATAACATTATAATCCTTATGATCAAATCCTATATTTCGCTCAGGGCGGGGCCATTTCTCTTCCGGAAATTGAAGGGTAACATTTCCTTTACGAATCCTGACCAAATGTTTGAAGGTGATGCCCATGCCAATTATAGAACTGGAGACTGAACTCCATAAATCGTGTAAATATTTACTCATATATCATCCTGTTAACAATGTCCAAATCCCAACACCAAAAATATTTAAAAGGGCAAGAGGAAGGAGGACCTTCCAACAAATATTCATGAGTTGATCAACACGAAGCCGTGGAAATGTCCATCGAAACCACATCATAATAAAAATAAGCACCCCCACCTTTGAGATGAACCAGAAAAGGCTCCATCCAGAGGATTCCATAAAACCGGGGATCGGGCTGTGCCATCCTCCGAGAAATGCCACAGCGGCAACACCGCTTATGATCAGCATATTGGCATATTCACTTAGAAAAAAGAAAGCCCATCGCATCCCGGAATATTCGGTATGAAAACCTGCAACCAGTTCCGACTCTGCTTCAGGTATATCAAATGGAGTCCGGTTCACTTCAGCAACACCGCTGATAAAAAAAATAAAAAATGCTATAAAAGAGAAGGGATTATTAAAAAGAATCCAGTTTGGTAATATTCCTAGGGTAGTTCCATTTTGGTAGGATATAATACCCTGCATACTCAAGGTCCCTGTTAGCATAATGACAGATACAATGGAAAGGGCAACCGGAATTTCGTAACTTATAATTTGTGCTGCAGACCTCATAGCTCCGTATAATGACCACTTATTGTTCGATGACCATCCTGCCATAATGATACCTATAACGCCGATAGAACCCACCGCAAGAATATAGAAAACTCCTATGTTTAAATCAGCAATCAATAAATCCTGGTTAAAAGGGAGAGCAGCAAGTGCTATAAAAGGGGTAACAAAAATGATAAAAGGAGCTATTATAAATAACTTACGATCGGCCAAGGTTGGGATAATATCCTCTTTTAACAAAAGCTTTAAAGCATCAGCAACCGTCTGCAATAAACCCCATTTGCCAGCATGTAACCCTGGTCCTTGTCCCATTGGTCCAAGTCTATCCTGCATGAAAGCTGATATTTTAAGCTCTGCATATACCGCTACCAGGGCATTAACAGCCATGAGAAGAAAAATGGGTATACCTGCAATAAGGACTGCAATCAAAAATAGAAGGGGAGATCCTGCTTCCCATAACGTCCAGGATTCAAACCAATGCATAAGATTATCAACAGCCATTGATCAAAAACCCTATTATTCTCATTGGTGTATTCATCGATCGATCTCTCCCAATACGATATCTAGACTTCCAAGAATGGCTATTACATCGGAGATCATCCATCCTTCCGCTATTGCGCTTAAGGCACTAAGGGCGGTAAATGCAGGTGATCTCAATTTTACTCTTACTGGAGTTGGTTTCCCATCGCTGATGATGTAAAAACCTAGATCTCCCCTTGGTGACTCGGTCCGTTTGTAAATCGATCCTTTAGGTGGTCGGATTTTCTTTGGGATAGTTTCGTGCACATCCCCTTCAGTTGGTAATTGGTTAAGAGCCTGACGAATAATTCCAATACTCTCTTTCATCTCCTGAGCTCGGACCCAGTAACGATCCCAACAATCACCGGTTGTTCCCATCTGGCCAGTCCCAACAGGTATTTCAAAATCAAAGCGGTCATAAATAGAATATGGTTCATCCTTTCGTAAATCCCATTTAACACCAGACCCACGCAAATTTGGTCCTGATACCCCGTAACTAACAGCTACTTCAGGTGGAAGAACACCTACATCCGCTGTCCGTTCTATAAAAATTTTATTATACATTAACAGATCATCGTTTTCTGTAATTTTTGGTTCGAAATAATCCAAAAAATTATATGTCTTTTCCACAAAGCCGACCGGAAGATCATGGGAAAGGCCACCGATCCACATATAATTATAAAGAAGACGGGCGCCGCAGGTCATTTCGAAAAGATCCAGAATGCTTTCACGATCCCTGAACATATAGAGAAACGGTGTGAAAGCTCCCACATCCATCCCGAAGGTTCCCAATGCCAGAAGATGACTGGCGATACGGTTTAACTCGGCCATGATAACTCTGATATATTCAACTTTTTCAGAAACATGGATATCCATTAAGTCCTCTACTGTAATTACATAACCAAAATTGTTATTCATTGAACTAATATAGTCGCAACGATCGGTAAATGGTATCACTTGCTCATACGTCAAATTTTCGCAATGCTTTTCAAAACAGCGATGGAGATAACCAATATAAGGTGTAATCTTGGACACGATTTCACCATCGGTAAGGACCTTCAGTCTCAGAACCCCATGAGTACTTGGGTGCTGCGGTCCAATATTAAGGACCATCTCATCACCGTGAATTATTCCCATTCTTCCTTCACTTTCGGAACAACAATACCATGAAATGTTTCCTGAGTTTCATAATCTTTCCGCAGAGGCCACCCCTCCCAATCATCGGGAAGCAGAATCCTGCGGAGGTCCCTGTGACCATCAAATTTTATACCGTACATATCATACACTTCCCGTTCAAACCAGTCCCCTATCCTCCAAATTTGTTCTATGGAAGGGATCTTGGGTTTGTCTCTATCAACAGAAATTCGAATTTCTATTTTGTGAAGATGAGTCATAGAATGAAAATTATAGCGAACATCTATTCCATCTTCCCCTAAATCTACCCCCGTGATACACTGAAGAGAATCAAATGCCCAGTTCGGTTCATCCCGTAAAAATGAAGCAATTTCAAACCACTTGTCTCCCTTTAAGGAAATATAATCTGTCAGTAATTCTTCCATTTCAATTACCGAGCCAGGAAATTTCTCCAGCAGAACTTCTAATAATTTTTTGCTCATCAAACGGATTTTTTCGTCAAAGGTCGTTCTTTTCTGATCTTTTCCTGTAGCTGGATTAATCCTTCAATAAGAGATTCCGGCCGTGGAGGACAACCTGGAACATATACATCAACAGGTACAACGATATCCACACCTTTCAATACATGATATCCGTGTTGCCAATATGGGCCCCCACTAGTGGCACAACTACCCATGGAAATTACATATTTAGGATCAGCCATTTGCTCATACAGCTTTTTAATTCGAAGAGCCATTTTCATTGTCACGGTACCAGCGACAATCATAACATCGGCCTGGCGGGGAGAAGATCGGGGTATCATTCCAATTCTACTGAGGTCATGACGGCTGGCTCCAGTGGACATTAGCTCAATCGCACAGCATGCCAACCCGAATTGGAAGAACCAGGGAGATGTTGAACGGGCCCAGCTTAATATTTTATCGAAAGAGGCTACAATAATATTATCTTCAAATTTTTCTTCCAATAATCCCATATGGATTCCTTTCCTAATTTCCTTCTTCTAACTTCTGATTTTTATATCGCCCAGAAGCAAAAGCTACCTTCCGCTTTACCCAATCCAAATCTGATTTTTGCCAGACATATGCCAAACCTACGATTAAAATAAGTAAAAATATTGCCATTTCAACAAATACAAGCATCCCGTTCCCCTCTTTTATAAAATCCTGAAAAATAACTGCCCACGGGAAGAGGAATACAACCTCAACGTCAAAAATCAGAAAAATGAGAGCAATGATATAATAGCGAATATTGAATCGAATCCAGGCGGAACCCTCTGCATCTTCCCCGCATTCATAGGTTGAAATTTTATCAGGAGTTGGATTGGATGGAGCAACGAGTTTTTGAATAAGCAAGGGAACATATACCAGGATTATCCCCAGTATGATAAAGACAAAAATTGTTCCGAAGTCACGATACATTATGTTTCCTGCTAATTTACAAGTATGAAATATAGATGTTCTGTTTTTCCTCAGTCAAGGTAAATACATTTCTTTGGCAAATTCGATGGGGACCAGAATTTAGAGAAAGGAAAAAATACACGTTCTGAATCACTCTGGAAAAATTTTAAAGGATGATAATCAATCTTATTTTAATCCTCATCCACTAACCATTTAAGTTGAAGCTTACAAAGCTACTATTCTAAATTTCACATCCTATGGATTGGTTTAACACAATGCTAGCCAGTATGCTTACCTATTGCCCCCGCTGGATGACTCGCCCCTTTGCTCAACCCTACGTAGCCGGGGAAACCATAGAGGATGTCTTGGTTACAATTGAGGGTATTATCAATCAAGGGTTTTCTGTCACGGTTGATATCCTGGGTGAACATGTACAGACAGTAGAAGAATCTCAAACTGTCCGGGATAAATATTGTCGTCTTTATGAAGCTATTGAAAACATCAAAGGAGATTGTACAATCTCCTTAAAATTAACACACCTTGGGTTGGATGTGAGTGAAAACCTTGTTTTAGAAAATCTTTCAACAATTGTTCAAAAAGCACGGGAGGTTTCAAGGGGAATCACAATTGATATGGAGACCTCCGAGTTAACTGATATTACCTTGAATATCTATAAAAAAACTGTCGCAGGGTTTAACCAAACCGGCGCTGTGCTCCAAGCGTATCTCTTTCGGAGTCTGGATGATCTGAAAGCCATTGATTCACCTCAACTAAAACTGAGAATCTGCAAAGGTATTTACCGGGAACCCTCCGAAATAGCTTTTCAAAACAAAGATGAAATTCGAAATAATTTTATTACCTTGGTTCAAACACTTTTGAATGGACAGGGTACAGCGCAAAT
>NYYF01000013.1 GCA_002686675.1 Fidelibacterota bacterium | reverse complement strand
AATCCGTCTTCGACTAATTCATCAATTTCTGCATTTGAAAGTCTGGACGTATTTGATTCTAATGCAGCAATTTTTTCCTGGTGCGGTCCTGGTGCTCCTGAACTTGCTTTTTCTGCTTCTACTTTTGCTCTTTTTGACTCCTCCACCACTTCTTCCACTGCTGCCGTTGCAACTGCTTCTGATGCTTCTGATGCCACCGCATCTTCAGCTGCCGCTTCCAGTGTAAACGTCAGTTTTTCCAAATTACAAATAGTTTCAGGAATCTCTCCGATGAGTTGATTATCACGTAAATTTAATAAAGTAAGATCTACAAGATTTCCAATACTCTCTGGAATAACTCCAGTAAATTGATTTGACTGTAATTCCAATCTTTCAAGGCTTACTAAATCACCAATTCTCTTTGGTATTTTTCCCGAAAGTTCGTTCCATTCCAATGATAAAACTTTGAGTTTTTTAAGATTCCCAATCGCTCGAGGGATTCTACCATTCAAATCGTTTAACGGTAAAACAAGGCTGGTTAGTTCTGAAACTTCACCAATACTTTCCGGAATATGGCCGCTCAATTCGTAGTCTACAACACACCCGTCTTTCGGCGAGATAGAACTAGAACTGCATAAACTTGTAAGGCGACCATCTTTCCAAGTCTGTTCTCCTAATTTAACCGGAGATAAATATTTTGGTGGTGGTTTCAAGCCTGTTTGGGCGTTATCAATCAATTCCTGAAGAAATTCAATATCTTGTCCCCAGTGACAATCGCTATTTACATACACAAATCCACTGTCACATCTCGTACAATTGGTTGTATCCTGAAAGCCTACTACAGTTTCTATACAGGTTGGATATGACGGACACAATTGATTATTGGAAAAATTAAAGCGGGCTGGGGAAGACCAATCAATAGTTAGGTCACAAATGGCATCTGGAATTGTTCCCAAAAAATTATTATTATTTAATTGTAAATATTCCAGATTGAATAAGTTACCAATATCCGCCGGGATGCTATCAGTCAGTTGGTTTGAATACAGTAATAACTTTTCAAGATCAATTAAGTTTCCAATACTTTTGGGAATTGGACCGACTAATTTATTATCAAAAATAATTAATCTCTCAAGGCTTGCCAATTCTCCAATACTTTCGGGAATATCTTCGGACAATTGGTTTGAATTCAAATATAATCTTTTCAATGAAGATAGATTTCCAATGCTTTCAGGAATTCTTCCGGTTAATTGATTATCGTTTAAATATAATTTCTCCAGATGAACCAAATTCCCTATACTTTCCGGGATTTCTCCAGTCAGTTGATTTGAGTATAATGCCAGCCTTTTTAGTTGGGATAATCCGCCAATGCTTTCAGGAATATCTCCGGTTAATCCCACATTCGCAAGATCAAATGAAGTTAATCTTCCATTCTTCCAATTTTGAATCCCTAATTCGAGTGGTCCAAGTATTCCATCACCATTTTTATCCATTTCTACAATGAGCGTGTCAAGGTTGTTGTCAATCAAGTCCTGGAGGAACCGAATATCATCTTCCCTAAATGTTTCATATTTAATAGGAATATTGTCAACGTCGGGTAAGATAGAAATAGTTTGCGGCATGGTCAATTTTTCTGCCGCTGCTGCCAATGCTTTTTGTTTGGCTTCTTCCCTTTCTTTTTTTGCAACCGCTACTGCCAATGCTTTTTCTTCTGCTTCTTTTCTTGCTTTTTTTGCTACGGCTGTTGCTTCCAATGCTTTTTGTTCGACTTCTTTCATTTCTTTCTTTGCATTTTCCGCAATTTTTTCCGCTGCTAATGCTGCCAATTCTGCTAATGCTGCTGCTTGTTTTGCTTCTTCCGCTATCGCTGCTGGAGGTGCTGCTACTTGTTTTGCTTTTTCCCTTGCTTTTTTTGCGACCGCTTCTGCCGCTAGGTCTGCTTCTTTTGCTTGTTTCCTTGCTTTTTTTGCGACCGCTTCTGCTGCCAATGCTTTTTCTTCTGCTTCTTTTCTTGCCGCTTCTGCTGCTGCTTCTGCTGCTAATTCTGCTTGTTTTGCTTCTTTTCTTGCCTTCTCTGCATCATCCGCTACTTCTTCCGCTTTTGCTGCTGTCAATTCTGCTTCTGCTACTACCTCTCTTTCTTTTTCTGCTTGCTCTGCTCCTTCTGCTTCTTCTCTTGTATTTTCTGCTGCTGCTGCTGCTTTCAAGGCTTCTAGGTCTGCTTCTTTTCTTGCTTTCTCTGCATCATCCGCCAATTCTTCTGCCGCTAATGCTGCCAATGCTGATGATGATGATGCTTCTTCTGCTTGTTCTGCTATCGCTGCTGATGGTGCTGCCACTAATTCTGCTTGTTTTCTCGCGTCTGCTGCAACTGCTTCTGCTTCTGCATCTGCTGCTTTTGCTACCTCCCTTGCATTCTTTGCTTCCGATTCTGCTACCAATGCTTTCTGCTCTGCTGTTTCTCTTGCTTCATCCGCTACCGTTTCTGCTTCTGTTGCTGTCTGCTTTGCTTCTTTTCTTACTTTTTCTGCACCATCTGCCACTTCTTCCGCTTTTGCCGCTGCCGATTCTGCTTGTTTAACTTCTTCAACTGCAGCTTTTTCTACTGCAGCTTGTTGATCTGCCTGATTTTGTTTTATAACTTCTGCTACTTCCGTTCCTCTTGAATTGCGAAATGCTTTGGCATCTTTACCTTGCTCTTCAGTTAATAATCCGTCTTCGACTAATTCATCTATTTCTGCATCTGAGAGTCTGGAAGTATTTGATTCTAATGCACTAATTTTTTCCTGATGCGGCGGCGTTGCTGCTCTTGTTTTTTCTGTATCATCCGCTGCTTTTGTAGCTTTTCTTTTCGGTGCATCTCTTAATTTTTCTGCATCATCCCCTACTTCTTCTACTTCTGTTTCGTCTTCTGTTATCGCTTCTTCTGGTGCCCAAACTGCTCCTGATGCTGCCCATGCTACTGCTTCTGCTGCTTCTATTGCTTCTTCTGCATCATCCGCCGCTTTTTTCGCTTCTACTGCCATTTGTTCTGCTTCTTCTCTCTCTTTCTCTGCATCATCCGCCAGTTCTTTTGCTTCTGCAGCTGTTTGTTCTGCTTCTTCTTCTGCTACCAATTCTGCTTGTTCTGCTTCTACTCTTGCTTTCTCTGCATTATCCGCCAGTTCTTTCGCTTCTGAAGCTGTTTGTTCTGCTTCTACTGCTACTTGTTCTGTTTCTTCCGCTACTGCTACTGCTTCCAATGCTTTTTCTTCTGCTGCTTCTCTTGCTTTTTCCGCATCATCCGCTACTTCTTTCGCTTTAGCTGCTTCTTGTGCTTCTTCTGCTGCTGCTTGTTTTTCTTCTTCTGTAACCGCTTCTGCTACTGCTTTTGCTGCTTTTGCTCTTGCTTTTTCTGCTGCCGCTGCCGTTAGTAATTCTTCTTCTTCTGCTGCTTCTCTTACTTTTTCCGCATCATCCGCTACTTCTTTCGCTTCTGCTGCTGTTTGTTCTGCTGCTACTGCTGCTTGTTCTGTTTTATCTGCCACTGCTTCTGCTGCCAACTCTGCCTTTTCTGCTGCTGCTTTTGATACTGCTGCTGCTTCTTTTGATTCTGCTGCTTCTATTGCTGCTTGTTCTGCTTCTTCTGCTGCTTCTTTTGATTCTGCCGCTTCTGATGCTGCTTGTTCTGCTTCTTCTCTTACACTTTCCGCTACCGCTTTTGCTGCTGCTATTGCTCGCTCTGCCGCTTCTTTTGCATCCTTTGCATCATCCCCCTCTTCTTCTACTTCTTCTGCTGTCTTTTCTGCTGCAGCTTGTTTTGCTACTACTTCTGCTGCAGCTTGTTTTGCTTCTTCTGCTGCTGCCATCTTATCTGCTGCTGCTTGTTCTGCTTCTTCTGCTACCGCCTCTGCTGCAAATGCTTTTTCTTCTGCTTCTTCTCTAGCTCTTCCTCCTGCCGCCTTTGTTTCTGCTGCTGCTTGCTCTGCTACTGCTGCTGCTTGCTCTGCTACTTCTTTGACAATTCTTGCTTCATCTGCCACTTGTTCTGCTTCTTCTCTTCTCATCTCATTAAACTTCGTCAATTGTTCTGCTTTTTCTGCTACATCCAACGCTGATGCCATAGTCTGTTTCGTCCCGGTTTCTTTTGCTTCCGCTTCGGCTATTGTTTCCGCTTCGGCTATTGTTTCCGCTTCGGCTATGAGAAGAGCGGCCTGCATATCTCTCCAATCTTTACATGCTGAAGTATCCTGATCTCCCATGACGAATTCCACACAAACTGGATACTGAGGACAAAAATTGTTATTTGCCAAGTTCACACTGGACCTTGCACCCCAATTCAGATTTAATTCACAAAGACTATTAGGAATTATGCCTTCTAACTGATTGGTATTTAATAATAATTTTTCTACATTGGTAAAATTTCCAATACCATCCGGTATAGAACCTGTCAATTGATTATCACTTAATAATAATTTTTTTAAATTTGTAAGATTCCCAATACCATCTGGTATTGAGCCTGTCAATTGATTGAAAGACAAATCTAAGTGCTGAAGCATACTTAATTTTTCAATACTCTTGGGAATATTCCCTTCAATCTCGTTCCACTGCAAATCCAACTTAATTAAATTTACCAGATTCCCGATGTTCTCCGGTATTGCACCTGTTATCTGATTATCTGATAATAACAACCAGTATAGTTTATCAAGGTTGATGATTGCTTCCGGAATATCACCGGTTAGCCCCCTGTTAGAACAAAATAAAGATGTTAATCTTCCTTCTCCGCTCCAGGTTTGAACTCCCAATTCCAATGGCGAAATTATTCCGTCTTCATTATCATCCATATCTATATCCAAAAAATCATTGCTGCCATCAATAAAACCTTGAAGAAAAAATATATCTTTTTTCCAGTAACATTCTTCATCAATCTCCACATACCCTGCGCCACATTGTCCATAAAGAGGATTATAAAAGAAAAGAGTGCCCATCAAAAGCACAGTGAATTGGATGGGGATCCGTTGCAGCATAGTAGTCATATTTTTGCTTCTACGTATTATACGTATCAAAAAGGAATAGTGAATTTAAAAGGAAAATTAATTCTTTCATGAAGTGGCAGATATTACTATCCGGTCTTTAAGCAAATCAATAAAAAGGGTGTAAACGTATAGGGAATGAAGAACGTGGAAAAAGGTGATAATAACTCTCCTTCTTTCACTCTTCTAAGATTGGTATTAAAAGCTACTTTTGTTTATCAAGCAGCTTAAGAACTTTGTTTGCATCTTTTGCCGACAATCCGGGATGACCGATAATATCTGTAAACATGATTGCTTCAAACTTGCGGGTGGGTGTATCAGGTGACAGTATTAGATAAAATCACCCTGCTAAAAAAAACAAAATTTTTCCTGTCTATTGTGGTCCTTTTTATCCAAATATTATGCGGAGAGGGAGGGATTCGAACCCTCGGTGGAGTTTAGAGCCCCACACTCACTTAGCAGGCGAGCGCCTTCAGCCAGCTCGGCCACCTCTCCATTGTTGAATTCTGTAATATAACAGGAATTAAATTACCCTGCATTCACCCCATCAGCAAACAATTAGAATCAAACCCCCAGCACAAATTGTTTTCCGCTTAATTGCTGAACAATCCCCTTCAATTCCAACTTAAGCAGGATGGTTAACATATGGGTAAGTTCCATTCCAGTGATTGATACAAGATCATCAATATGGATGGGTTCATGATGCAATTTTGATACAACGATTTTTTCTTCCCTAGAAAGATCAAACGATATGTTTTTCTGCCGGGGCTTCAGGGTTTTGAATAAACGATTTTCAACATGGCTCAAAATCTGCCCGGCGTTCTGGACGGGAATTGCACCATTCCGAATCAATCTCAGACATCCTAAACTCTGTTTGTCAAAAATCCTTCCTGGAACGGAAAATACTTCCCTGTTTTGATCAACAGCATTCAGTGCAGTAAGAATAGCTCCGCTTTTATCTCCCGCTTCAATCACTACAGTCCCATGAGCCAGACCACTGATTATCCTGTTCCTCTTTGGAAAGTTTCCAGCATTCGGTTTCGTACCCAGGAAAAATTCAGAAATAATCGTTCCATTTTCTTCTATTTTTTCCGCTAAAACCTTGTTTTCAGGTGGATATAAAACATCAACCCCGCTTCCCAGTACCGCAATTGTTCTCCCTCTTGAATCAACTGTTTGCTTATGGGATATAGAATCAATGCCTCGAGCTAAACCGCTCACAATGGTTATTCCATATTTTACAAGGTCACCTGCAAGGTTTTGAGCTACTTTTCTGCCGTAGGGAGTTGTAATTCGGCTTCCCACCATAGCAATACAGTCTTCTTTTTTTTTCAAAGGTTGACCTTTTCGATACAGTATTACAGGCGGATCGAACATTTTTCGTAGAAGAAAAGGATATTCATCATCCCAGAATGTTATTAGTTCAACACCCAGTTTCTCAGCTTTTTCGACTTCCGCTAGTCCAAAATCATAGTGGACTGCCTTTCTAATTGCCCGCGCAGTTTTTAAGTCTACTCCATTTACAGCGCATATCTCATGGGTTGATAGAGAAAATACTTCGGCAGGATTTTTATGAGCAGAAATAAGGCTGCGAACTTTTTGTGGGCCAACTCTTTTGATATTTAATAAGTTTATAAGTGAAGCTATACTGTTAAGATTCATTGATTGTTTCAACTATCGCTTTAACTAATTTAGGAATTCCAGAACCACTTACCGAAGAAATATCGATATATGGTTCAGCAAAATCAGACCAGCTTTCCAGTTCTCTTTTTGATGATTGCAAAAGGTCAATTTTTGTTCGGATCACAAAAAAGTGTTTTTGTTTTAAATCTTTGTTATAATTGTAAATTTCGTTTCTCAAAGTGTCATATACTTCTCTCGGATTTTCTTCCAGCACATCAATCAAAAACAGCAATACATTTGTTCTTTCGATATGACGGAGAAATTGATGCCCAAGTCCCTTTCCTTCACTTGCACCTTCGATCAATCCAGGGATATCCGCCATAACAAAGGATTGAAATTCACCGTATTTCACAATTCCAAGATTTGGTTGAAGCGTGGTAAAGGGATAGTCGGCTATTTTCGGGGTCGCTGCTGAAACTCGTGAGAGCAGTGTTGATTTACCTGCATTAGGTAATCCTACTAAACCCACATCGGCAAGGACCTTTAATTCCAATGTAAAAACACCCTTTTCACCAGGCAACCCAGGCTGGGCATACCGCGGGGCCTGGCGGGTAGATGATTTGTAATTCTCATTACCCTTACCTCCCCGACCGCCATGGGACGCAATAAAAGAATCCCTATCCTCAATCAAATCGGCAAGGACTTCTTGACTCTCTGTATTCTTGATAATTGTTCCAGGTGGAACTGGTATATAGATGTCAGCACCATCTTTTCCTGTTTTCCGGCTTGAACCGCCCTGTTGACCGTTTTCCGCCTTATAAAATCTTCGGTATTTAATATCTTGAAGAGTGTGCAGATTATGGTCTACCCGGAAAATGATACTCCCCCCTCTGCCACCATCACCACCATCGGGACCTCCTTTGGGTACATATTTTTCCCTCCGAAAAGATACAGCACCTGCTCCGCCCTTTCCTGAATGAAGTTCTACTTTTGTGTAATCAATAAACATAGGTTATTAAAAAAAGGTGTATAAATGTACACACCCTTTTATGCTTGTTAAAATTTGTACCGAACTTATTTTATCTTCTGGTTTTCTCCTCTATTTATTGATATAATTCCCACTTTTCTTTCAGATTTCTATCATTAATTGTATCGAGAAGATAATCACAAAATTCACGTCCGGTTGCACCTGTGTCCCGACCAGTGTTAACTAATTTTTTTTCGAATTGACCTGTGATATCCAATGCCATTTCCAGTTTCCTAGCACGATCTTCAAAACCAATATGATTCATCAACATTGCTCCTGCACGAATCATACTGCATGGATCTGCATATTTCGCACGCCCCTCCTCCACCATTCTTGGCGCTGATCCATGAATTGCTTCAAACATGGAATATTTATCTCCAATATTTGCAGAGCCTGCTGTTCCTACGCCACCTTGAAGTTCAGCAGCTTCATCGGTTAAGATATCCCCATACAAATTTGGCAGGACTAATACTTTGAACTGTTTTCTTCGTTTCGGATCAACCAATTTTGCACTCATAATGTCAATATACCAGTCATCCACTTCCACTTCTGGATAATCCTTTGCAATTTCCTGTCCGATCTTCAGAAACTTCCCATCCGTTGTCTTAACCACATTTGCTTTTGTAACTATGGTCAGCTTATTGATATTATTTCTCCTGGCATATTCAAACGCTAACCGGATTATTCGTTCTGAACCTTGTGTTGAGGTCACTGTAAAATCAACCGCAAGATCATCTGTTACATCTATTCCGTTGCTGCCAAGAGCATATGCTCCTTCAGTATTTTCCCGAAAAAATGTCCAGTCTATTCCATCTTTTGGCACACGTACAGGCCGTACATTTGCATAAAGATCAAGCTCTTTTCTCAGCGTTATATTAGCACTTTCGATATTTGGCCAGGGGTCCCCTTTTCGCGGTGTTGTAGTTGGACCTTTTAAAGTAACATGGCATTGCTTTATTTCTTCGAGAATATCCTCTGGAATTGGCTTATTCACTTCCGCTCGTTTTTCTATTGTCAATCCTTCGATGATCCTGAATTCTACTTTTCCTGAGTTCAGTTCATTAGCTAAAAGGACTTCAAGAACTCTTTGCGCTTCATTTGCAATATAAGGACCAATTCCATCTCCACCAATGATACCGATTATAATAGGTTGGATTTGTGAATAATCTGTTACTTTCTCCCCGGTTTTTATCCGTTCTATCCGGTCAAGCTGTTGCTCCAATAATCTACCTACATGCTTTTTCGCTCTATCAATTATTTTATTTCTCATTGTTACCGCATTTTGTTATTTAAATAAAAACCCATTCAAACAATTTTAATCTTTTTTATCAGATGTTTCTTTTATTTTTTTTGGTTTTGTTTCTTTTTTTTCTTTCTTATCCTGAGATTTTTTATTCTCCGGTTTATTCTTATAATCTGTAAGATAAAAACCTGAACCTTTAAAAATCAATCCGGAGCCTCCGCTTACTAATCGCCGTACTTTAGATCCGCAAATGGGACATTCCGTAAGGAGATCATCTGACATGGATTGAAAATGCTCAAATTGATGAGCGCAGGATGTACACAAGTAATCATATGTGGGCATTGATAAAGTTCCGGTTTTTTATGATAAAATTTTTGGGAAAGTTACAAAAATATGTTAATTGAATTTAGCCTTCAAATGTTTGTGTACAGCCAGCGGAACATAGGCCGCAATATCTCCATGCAATCTGGCAATTTCCTTCACAAGATTGGAATTAAGGTGAATATGTTTTTCATCCGGCATCAAAAGAATAGTTGATAATTCCGGATTGAGATGGGAATTCATCATCGCCATCTGAAATTCAAGCTCAAAATCACTCACATGACGAAGACCCCGGATAAGGGCAATTGCATGTTCTTCCTTCGCCAGATCAACAATCAGTTTTTTGGTTGATAAGACAGAAACATTTTGGATATCACTGGTTGCATCTTTAATCAGTTCGATTCGTTCATCTTCAGTAAATAATGGTTTTTTTGATGGATTAACTGCCACTGCAAAAACAAACTCATCAAATAATTTTGACCCCCTTTTGGCAATATCAATATGCCCGTTGTGAATTGGATCAAATGTGCCTGGGTAAATAACTTTTTTCATGTTCGATTCCAAAATACTAATTTAGTACCACCATATATTTTTTCACGGGTACCTGTTAAATCAATTTTCGAAGGCATTTCAAGTATAAACTGCCCATGAAGTTTAACCTTTGTTAAGCATAAATCAACGAGACTTTTTCCATCAATTTTATTGTTTTGTGCAAAATTCTCATAGGGAGGATCTGCAAGTATTAAATCATAGGTTCCACAAGAATGTAGAAATGTTACAGCGTCTATTTTTTTAATAGAGAAATTGGTATTTTTGAATAGGTTACGGTTCTTATAAAGAAGTCTGACCATATCCGGGTTATTCTCTACAAAGGTAATCTCCTCCGCACCACGACTAGCTGCTTCAAAACCCAGTATTCCTGATCCTGCATAAAGATCGAGCACGGCTTTTCCATCCAATCCTCCCACTATATCGAAAAGACTTTTACGGATTCGTGTTTGTGTGGGTCGGTACGAAAGTCTAGGAAGTGTTACAATCCTGCGGCCTTTGTATTGTCCAGCAAGGATATGCATCCAAATTTTCCAATATTAACTATGGAAATTGTCTTTAAAAACTGCAATATGAAAAACAGCGTTGGAGTCCTGAATATTTAATTGATTAATCACTTCAACTTTTCGAACAATAATATTGCCAGCTAATCCCGAAACCCATTTTGTGAACTTGTGGGCTTTTTCAATAGAATCAATTTGCAATATCAAAGGATCAAAGCCCTCCTCCCCATTTTCAATAGTTTCAAGTAGACGGAACTTAGATTGATTGAATTTATCCGAAATTATTGTAATGAGCTCATCTCTTTCAATCCGGCTCCCTGGCACTGCTACAACTTTCTCACTGAGCATAACAACCAGACGGTGTTTGTTATCTTCATCTTTTTCAAGTTGCATTGAAACTCCTTCCAAACTATTCAAAAATCCTGTATCCTGGTCACCTGTCCAGGCTAACTCCATTTTAAGATCCTGAATTGATAGTGAAAACATTTCGGAAATAGAAATAGTATTCAGAATATAAGTGACTGTATTAAGGAGAGATTGGGAAGTATTATACTGAGCTTGAAAAGGAGCTGTCTTTGAATTGATTCCCTCTTCTTTATGCTGAAATCCGGGACGCACTCCTATAGCAGTTTCTTCAGAGGTCATTACTTTAGAAACAAGTTGTGTAAGAAAGGAGAAATTAATCTCCTTTTTATTTAATTTTAAATAAATCGATCCAGAAAGTATCCCAATAATAAGAAGCCCAATAAATGCCTCTTGAAATTGAAATGATCTTTTAATCGTTTTTGCCTCTTTTCGTACAGACTTTTTGCTTGGTTCAACAGGTTTAGTTTTAAGCTCTTTCTCTTTAACAATTATTACTGGTTTGGGTAAAATATCATGTATATAAGGAATATTAAATAAATTGATCGATACCTCAGCAGCATTACCCCCTATTAATTCAGTTAGAATATTTAATCCACGCTGAGAAACGTCAACAGGCATTTTTATTCCTTTTGTGTTTATCTCTTGAAGTGGCTGTAAAACAGTAAATCTCATTTTTTTCCAATGAGCCATCTTACCTTTTGTTAACTGGTCTACACATCGGACCTGTACGGTTTTATCTAATTCCTGAAAAATACTTTTCAAGGTTTGTTCCCTGCCAATTGATGATTGAATCTTAAATTTACCAGAGGTGAATCTGACTATTCCACTTACATAACCATGTCTATCTCTATGAAAAACGCGATAGGATTTCCCTTGATCAAATATGAAAATGTTATTACTGTTTTTATCGCCTTCCAGAAGAATTTCACTAAATAACCCCATCCAAACAGGTTCAGCATTCATTTCCTTAATAATTTTATTTATTTGGTTTATCAGATTTATCGGACATGAAATAACCTGGTATTCATTTTGTTTTTCAAAATATGACTGAGAAAAAGTTGAATACTGTTTATGCTGATCTCCCCATCGTTGCTTTGCAGACCATAGGATATATTCCCAGGCATCATCCGTTGAAAAATCCTCTTCTGAAACAAGAACATCCTGGTACAGGAGATCATCATCCAAAGCCACATATACTTTATCTCCAGAAAAAGGACAAGATTTTGCAATACTCCGAAAAGCTGGTTGAAGGAGGGAACTCAGCTTCCGATCATCATGAATAACATCTTTTAATGTCCGGGAAAACTTACGAAAACCTAAGCTAGTAACAATTAATCCCTGGGGTGTCTTTGTCGATTGAGCACAAAGAAGATGTGTATTGTTTAAGATTAAGTTAAGCATTGTTCATCAATCCCAACTTCGAGATCCGTCATCAATATATCCATGATTAAATGCTTTAAATGAAAAAAATATGTACCTGGATTCTTTATATATTTCTGTAATTGGGCTTGCTATTTTAAGGCTCGATTCTTCAAGTGTAATTTTATATGGATCATCCGTAACAGGACAATAAAACATTGAAGAATCAGGCATATAAGTATCATAGTATTCCACAGCTTCTATTCTTTGTAAAGGTTCTTCACTTAATATCTTTCGAAAGGAAGGGTCCATTTTTATTTTACCAAGAGCTTTTCGCTGGATAAAAACTGTATCATTCCGGGATAATTCCTCAGAAAAAACAACAACAGTAACGGTAGTATCAATAATTGTATCCCTTCTCATTTTCATAAATCCAAAAGTGGTATCATACTCTGTTTCAAAACCATTTGGTATGTCTACCTGAATGTCCCTATTGTTCAAAATCATAGTTTGTAATCCAATATAGGTTGAATCTGCAGTTAATGAATCCCTCACAGCATTAACGACATTCATTGCCCATAGACCATCAGACTCATAGATATCTGTTAATTGTTCAAAAAAAGATTCAACTCCATAAATAGTCTTCATTCGAAAACGACTTTTTCCGCGGAAATTATCTTCTTCCTCCCATATGCCTACCGGAACATAAATTGTGAATATCATGACAATAAACGCCAATACAATTAACAGCTCAATAAAATCATTTCGCTTTTGACTATTTTTGAAATCCATAGAAATAACTCAATTAAATTGTTACATATTTCCTCAATTTATCCAACGTTTTTGGACCTATTCCTTTTACTCTTGTTAAATCGTCAATTGATTTAAACACTCCAAAATCTTCTCGAAATCGAATAATACGTTCTGCTGTAACTGGACCAACATTTGGTAAAATAATTAATTCATCTTTCTTTGCAGTATTTACATTAATGATTTCAATTTTTTTCTTAATACTGCCTTCTCTCAATGCTTCTTCTTGACCATCTGCAACAATTTCTTGAAGCACGCTTACTGCATCCGTATCAAGAGGTAATTGACTGTCCCTTAAAAAGGATGCTTTTCTTTCATGAGTGACAATATTGTCTCGTTTGTTATCAAAATAATTATGTCTAATAGCCCCAACAATGAGTCCGGCAAGCATAGTTCCAATCAAAAAACGAAAAACAGTTTTTTCCTGAGAAGTAAAGAGTTTCACTAAAAATCAACTTTATTAAACTTAGGTTTCAACTTCCCGTTTAAACTAGCTAATTCTGAAAACAAATCCTTTTCTTTTTTACTTAGGGATTTTGGTGTTGAAACCTGTATCCTCACAAGCTGATCTCCTTTCTGGCCTCCTCTTAATTTTGGAAATCCTTTTCCGCGCATTCGAAGAATCTGTCCAGATTGAATACCAGCTGGTATTTTTAGGCTGGCTTTACCATCAATTGTAGGTACGTCAATAGTTCCTCCTAATACAGCCCAAAAAATTGGCACCTGCGCTTCTAAAAAAATATCAAGCCCATGCCGAATAAAAAAGGGATGTTCTTTCTCTTCAAAATAAACAACGAGGTCCCCCGGTTCAATACCTTTTCCGCCTTTATTCCCTTCTTTGCTCAAGGTCATATAATTCCCGGTGGAAACTCCTTTAGGAACTGAAATTTTAATAGTTGCTGTTTTACGGATAATTCCCCGACCACTGCAATCACGACACGGATGTTCATTTAAAACCCCCTCTCCACGACAAACGGGGCAATCACTTACAACAACAGATTGCCCGAAAAAGGATTGTGACATTCTTTGTACTTGACCACTCCCTCCACAATGCCTACACTGTGAAGGTGTCGTACCTGGCTTAGCCCCATTGCCGTCACAAGTCGTGCAAATTTCAAACCGTTTGATTCGGATTTTTTTTTCAGTTCCATGCAATATATCAGAAAAATCTACCTCAATTGAAACACGCAGGTCCTTTGCTTTTCGCACATGACTGCTTTGTCTTGTTGAACCTCCAAAAATATCCTGAAAAGGATTATGTCCCCCAAAAATATCACTGAATTGACTAAAAATATCATCCATGGACATATGTACACCACCTCCGAACCCGCCGCCCTGCTGGCCCATGCCTACGCCGGCATGACCAAACTGATCATACTGCCCTCGTTTCTCTTTATCACTCAATACAGAGTAAGCTTCAGCTGATTCTTTAAATTGCTGTTCTGCCTCTTTATTCCCGGGGTTTTTGTCCGGATGGTATTTCATAGCAATTTTTCGATAAGCCCGCTTTATTTCCTCAGCTGATGCAGTGTTATCCACACCTAATATCTCATACAAATCTTTCATTTTTTGTTGACAATCACTTTTGCATGGCGGACTACCTTATCTTTGTAAGTATAACCCTTTTGAAAAACTTGCAAGATTTCATCTTCCTTCTTCCCCTTTTCTTTCTGAGTCATAATCGCATCATGAACATCTAAATCCAATATTTCACCTGGTGTACCATAGGGCTCTATCTTCCAATCTTCTAAAAACTTTCCCATTTTTGCTTGAATTAATCGAACTCCTTCCTTAATAGACGATCTATCATCAGATTTCTTATGATTATTGAATGCCTCAGCTAATCGATCCAAATCATCAATGATGGGTAATAAATCTTCAAATATTGCCTTTCCTTCATACTGCAGCATTTGGGTTATCTCTTTCTTTTTTCGGCGTCGGTAATTATCAAATTCTGCAATAAGACGAAGATGTCGATCCTCATTTTGAACCAACTGTTGGTTTAAATCCTTGATTTTTTGTTTTTCTTTAGAACCCTTTGGGGGGGAAGTCTTTTTTTTCTTTTGTTCGATCTTCTTTCCAGACGAATCAACTGTTTCCTGTTTTTTAACAGACATTCGGTAACACCTTCGAAAAATCTTCAAGTATACGTTTCACAAATTGATACCGTAAACGAGTAGGACCTAAAACAGCTAATTGACCTGTCACTAAATCACTACTAAATCGGGAAGTCAAAATTGAAAAGTGATCCATGAGATCGTTATTTGTCTCGTGTCCAATAAATGTATATTTTTTTTTCGAACCCACATTAGATTTAATAAACTGTTTAATGTTCCTTTTCTCTAGAGCTTTAATCGTCTTCTGGAGTATCGTGACTTCCTGAAATTCAGGATAATTTAAAAGTTCACTGAAGGATGAGGTATAAATCAATGTATTACTTGCGAGACTGAAATGTGAGGCTGGTTCATTAATCAACACCTGAATAATTTCATGATCAAATACATCTGATCCACACACACGAAAATGGATTGTCTTCTGAATTTCATCTAACGAAAGACCAAGTAAACATTCTTTCAAAATTGCAGTGATACTATCTAATTCATTCTGATTAACAACCATTTTCAGTTCAAGTACAATTGAACGAATTAATCCTGTCTTCATGGCAAGAACCACCATAACACGGTCAGAAGAAAGAGAAATAAGTTCAATATCTGTTAAAATACTTTTATTCACCTCAGAAATCATAACGAAACCAAACAATCGGCTTACTTTAGATAACAAAATTGCAGTTGCCTGCATCAAATCATCAATATTTGAGGTCATCTGAATAAGGTTCTTAAAAGTATCCTCATCCAATTTACCTTCCATTTTTTCGCTGTCTGACAATTTATCAACATAATATCTGTAACCTTCATCTGTTGGTATTCGCCCAGAAGAGGTATGCGTATGAGTAAGCATTCCTTTTGATTCTAGACATGCTAAAGTGTTCCGGATTGTTGCTGGACTGAAAGAAAATAAATGACGTTTTTTTAGGAAATTGGAACCAACGGGGTGATTTACTTCAATATAATCTTCAATTGTTGTCATGAGAACAAGGTGTTCCCTTTCACTTAGCCCTTTTGAATCTTGTTCTTTCATGATATTAAATTAGACCTTATTATTTTTTTTAGTCAAGTGGTGAATAAATATTTATAAAAATTTCGAGACTGCACGATAACTACCTATAAAACCAATGATGACAGAAATAATGAGTAATCCAATTCCAAAATAAAGGTCCAATTGAATCCTCAATGTAACTGATTGAGGAAGATAGTAATTACCCACTTTCATAAGCCCAAAGATAGTAAAAAATGCCAAAGAAGCTCCAATGATACTTTGAAATATTCCCTCCAGAATAAAGGGAACTTTTATAAACATTTTTGTCGCACCAAGTAATTGCAATGTTTTGATCAGTTCCCGGCATGTATAAATGGTCAATTTGATTGTATTTGAAATAACCACGACACTAACCAGGAGAATTATCCCGGTAGATATTTTTAATAGGTTGATCATCATTTGATAAAATCTTTCTAAACGGCTGATTAATCTCCCCTGGTATCGAACAATATCCACACCATTTAGTGATTGAATCTCTTCTATAAGGGGCTCAAGGTTTACCTGCTCAAAACCATCTTTATTAATGTTCACAACCGCACTGCCAGGAAGAGGATTATATCCAAGCATTTTTACCACATCTTCTCCAAACTGATCTTTAAAAATTCTCACAGCATCCTTTTTTGTAATTGGTGTTACCGAACGGACTTCAGGAAGTTCACGAATTTTCTCAATAATAATTTTTTCTTGTGCATCTGAAGTATCGTTATTGAAAAAAACCTCAATTTTATACTTAGATCGAAAATATTCAATAGGATAGTGAGAGTTCTGACCCACTATAATGAGTATTCCAATTAGAAATAACGTCAGAAAAACCGAAAAAATGGATGTAGAAGCAGTTAATTTATGCCGCCATAAATTCCTAAAACCTTCAATTAATAGAAATGAAATTTTATCGATCATTGGTTCTGAATTTCCCCCATCTGGATTTCCAGAATTCTATGACCTCTGTTCTTAATTAAATTGTAGTTATGAGAAACCATAAACACAGCTGTTCCTTCATTATTAACATTTTCCAATAATTTTATCAAATCATGAGCAGCGACGGGATCTAAATTTCCAGTTGGTTCATCGGCAAGAATGACTTCCGGTTCTTTTACTAACGCACGGGCAATACAAACTCTCTGCTGTTCTCCTCCAGATAATTCAAATGGTTTCTTTTTTTCTTTCTCCTCAAGATCTAATTCATTCAACATATTCATGACCTTTTCTCGCACCTCATCTCTTCTTATTCCTACCATATGCAAAGGAAGAGCAACATTTTCAAAAATATTTCGGTCAGATAAAAGATGGTAATCCTGAAAGACCATCCCTATTTTTCGGCGCACCATTGGTATCTTTCGTTTTTTTATTTTGTTCGAACTTATTCCACCAATGGTGACAAACCCCTCGTTAGGCATTAGATCCATATAAATGAGACGCATAATAGTCGTTTTCCCTGATCCGGTTGGACCAATTAAAAAAGCAAATTCATCCTGGCTAATTTCAAAATTGACATCTTTTACACCAATTTCCTTTGAAAAAAAATAAGAAACACCATTAAATGCTATCACTGTAAAAACCTACCTGACTTTTTTCAAGATTACCAATTGAGATTGAATAGAAAAATAATATATCCGATAAATAATAAAACTGAACTAGTCCTGGAAACGGGCTGTCTCATAAAGCTGAGTGGAATCAATACCAATCCGAATAATATCATAACAGGAATTTCAAATGTTAGGATTCCTGAGGAAATGTCTATTGGTTTAATAATTGAAACCAGACCTAAAACCGATAAAATATTAAATAAGTTCGATCCGATAATATTGCCCATTGAAATAGCGCTCTCCCGACGAAATGCTGCTACCACAGATGTTGCAAGTTCCGGCAACGAAGTCCCAAATGCAACAATTGACATGCCGATTACAATCTCATCAACCTTAAAAATATGAGCTATGTCAATAGCACCTTTCACAAAAGATTTTGATCCAAGATATAATACAATAATCCCCAGGACAAGGAGAATCCATGTTCCAAAAGTTGAATGCAATTGATCACTGACCTCTTTAGGCTCTTCCACCGGCGATTTTATACACCAAAAAGTGTACACAATAATTCCAAGAAAGAGTACCAATCCTTCCCACTGATTTATCCGATAATCAAGCATGAAAAAAACTAAGATACAGCAGACTATAAAATAAATTCCGATTTCTCTTTTTATGAGCTTAAACTGGATGAAAATCGGAAAAATGGTAGAACTGATACCCAAAACTAACCCGACATTAGCGATATTTGATCCTACAATATTTCCAATAGCAATCCCCGAATATCCATCTAAGGCAGCTTTAAGACTCACTACCAGTTCGGGTAACGATGTACCAAAAGCAACCAATGTTAATCCGATTACAAAATGTGGGATTTGAAATTGTGAAGCGATATGTACTCCACTTTTTATAATCCAATCAGCTCCATAATAGAGGAGCACAATTCCAATCAATAAAAATACAGAACTCGTTAATAGTTCGTAAATCAAAGGTAAAGATTGTGAGCGTTAATGAATTCCCAAACGGGCTGGGTCACCATGTATCGAATGGTCTTATTATTCTTCCATCTTTTTCGAATTGTTGTTGAGGAAACCTCAAATTGTGGGATATTTGCGAATTGAACATTCTGGAGAATCCAATTGGGGACAGAGCTGGGCTGGAAGCCTGGACGTAATGCTACTATCACGTGACATTCCTTTACAATCCGCTCAGGTTCTTTCCAAGTATGAAATTCTATCAAAGAATCGCTTCCCATTAGAAAATATAATTCATCACGATCACTCTTATCTTCCCTTTTGTAGGTTAGAACCGTATCAATGGTGTAAGATGTTCCTCCTCTTTTTATTTCGATATCTGATATCTCAAAATGAGGATTACTTTCGGTAGCAGATTCCAACATTTTAACTCTCAAATCAACAGGACTCATTCCATTTTTTCTTTTGTGAGGAGGTTTCAAGGAGGGGATAAATATTACTTTTTTGAATTTTTCCGCTTCACAAATGGTCTGAGCAATTAACAAATGCCCGATATGGGGAGGATCAAATGTCCCGCCGAAAAGACAAGTCTTCATTACTTTGCTTTCTCAATCCGTTTATGTGCTTTGGCTATATATCGTTCTGCTTCTGTTTGAAGTTCAACATTCAAAATATCCTTTTTCAATTCAAGGTATTCCTGAGCTTTTTCCACCTCTAGCATTTCGCTATGGCATCGAATAATCCCAACATGAGCTAATTCTGCATAAGGGGTATCATAATAATTATCCAACATATTATCAAATGCTATAAGGGCCGAATCAAATGCCCTGAGTTTTATGTATAGCACACCAACTTCATACATTTTCATTCCGAGTTTCGCTCTGAGGCCAAGAATTGTGTTTTGAGCTTCATCCCTGTATTTGGTACTGGGATAATCATCCAGGAATTCCTGTATTTTCTCTAATGCCTTATTTGTATTTTTCTGATCATGATAATAATCCGGTGATTCTGAAACATAACTCTCACAAATCCGCCATCGGGCTTGTTCAACATAGAGACTAAATTCAAACTTACGGATGAGACGATCATACTGCGAAATTGCTAACGGATATTCCTTATTCAAAAAATAAGATTCACCCAGGTAGAACAGAGCATCATCACCAATATCTGTGTGAGAGGCTTTTAATACCAGCAAATGAAACTCTTCCTGTGCACGAATATACTTCTTTTTTTCTAGAAGAGTTTTTGCCTTTTTGAACTGGGACTCAAAATCCCGATCATCTTTAGGACTGCTCCCGGCACAGCCAATAATCCAGGCCAAAACAAATAGTGTAAATACGTGACAGAATAATTTAATCAGGCGAAATCGTACCATTGTCTACCAACTGATTCCAAGAGATAATCCACCAATACCATATTGAGTGTTTTTATTATAAAACAATCCAATTGAGGTCTCATATATTTTCTTCTTTCTAGCATCTGAATGAGACGTCCATACGGCTTCCAGAGCACTTATGACATGATTAAACATAACTGCGCTAACAGCGTAGGTTGCCATTTTAAGGTATGTATTGCTTTTATAGCGCATATCCAAATATTTTTCCTTGTTTTTTGTCATGAGGAGGATTTCAGTACCATCTTCAGTATGTTTTTCTTTTATCCACCAGATTGAACTATCATTTGTAGCATCAACCAAGTCATCCCATCCTCCCACGAACTGATCGTATTTCCCAATGTTTTCATAAAAATGAAGGTCTCTGATTACTTGCATTTGATCAAGCTCAATACAATTATTATCTGTGTTATCATCATTAAAACAATCTGAAGATTTAATTTGTCCATTATATAAAATATCCAGCTGATGTGTTCCATCAATGATCACATCATACATGGTTGTGTCACCTTCATTATAGTTCCAAATATCCGGAATATTCAAATTATTAAGCCATTGCGACTTTGTTAATGGAGTGTTACTGACCCATCTGGTAAAGTCCCAATGTTCATCGGCAAAAGACTCAAATTCTATGCGCAAATTTTCAGCTTTTTTATTTAATTGCACTATCCCAACAATTCCCACTACCTCGATGCCGGCAAAAAGTGCAGTCTTCCACCTAGGAGATTTATTATACATCTGCCCCCATCCAGGCAATACCAAAGAACGAAGTAGGGGTTTACCATTAAAAGATTGAAATTCAACTCTATCTTTAATAATTATTGTATCAATCTCTTTAGATATTTTTGATTGTTTATTTCTTTCCTTTATAAGTTTTTCAGGTGTTTTTAAATTAAAAAACTCCCATACAAGAATTTCAATTTCTATAATTAAGCCATCAATTTGACCTTTATACTTTAAATTATGTGAATTTATAATTTCACCAGTTTGGACAGAAATTAATTCTATATCAATTGTATAAGTATCACCAACTCTTCCAATAGAACCACTAATCATTTGTTGCACACCAAGCAGGGCACCTATCTCAACAACACATTCATTTGACACACAACCCGATTGTTGAAATCCCTGTTCTTTTAGAATCTCAACCATTAATTCTCTTTCAACTAACCTCACAGCATTAGTACGAAATACTTCAGTAGAAAAACGATGTGTTAATGTAGCAGCTTCTTCTTCAGATACTCCTTTTGATTGAAAATTTAATATTGCTATAGTTTTTAGTTCATCCTTAGTGTTATTAATCTTTTCTTTGTCAAATATATTATTACCATAAATCAAATTTAAATAACTAAACTTTGCGATAAACCTATTATCATAATTAGACAAAATCTCATTTCCAAACAATGTTGTTGTGAAAAATAAAATGAATGAAAAACATTTCATGTCTTTATCCTTCTTTTAAAATCCGAACAGTAGAGTAAAGTACCACCGATTTTTATTCCCATAACGAAATCCTTCTGTCCCTACCATTTTTTCAAATTTATCAAGCCCTCGATGGATTTCCAATCCAATTGCAGTAGGGAAGTTATAAAAAGAAAACCCTTGAAACCTCCATTGAAATCCAATTGACCGTTTTAATTTAAATTGATAAAAAAAGTTTCCCTCTCCCGGGTTCCAGGCATCTCCTGCTTGTATTATTAATCCAACAACACTGTTCTGTAGAATAAACCATCCTAACGGATAATGTTTTTCACGAAAAATTGGAGCCCGTAGTGCTAATTTGCCGAGTGCCATACGATTGCCTTCGATGCTGTAGAAGGGATACCCTTGAATTCCCACTAGTCCACCCCCAAAAAAATTAAAGAAAGAATCAGCTTCTGTATTTGATAACCACCCAAGGTTCGTTTCAGCAGAAATTGTCCAGCGGTTGGTCTGGGGAATTTCCCAATGTATTTTACCATCCATTGTAACACGTACCAAATCATGAGAATTGAAATCTTCAGTCAAGGTTCCTGCTTCAGATAGGTTTAACCCATCAATAAAGTCATTATCCTCATAAGCCATATCCAGACTGTATTCAAATCCATTCGATGGATTAATAATTCCATCCGATCTTGGCTTTTTTGCTATTGTATTCAATCGAAAACCTGATGTCCACCCTCTGTAATAATCATATGCAACTCCAGCCTCAATTCTAGGGTTTGTATTTGTTTGTTCTACCGTTTCTTTTATTGAGGCTCTATATCTCTGCCATATTGAATACAATTCCAAATTAATATAACCTCTCACAGGAAACCTTAAACCACCCCGAAACTGGACGAGACGAAATTTTAGGTTATCATCAACAGGAATAACTGAATATTGATTTTTTTCATTGATGTTTCTGGTTAAATAATAAGTCTCTATAAATAGTGTCGGGAAAAACCTCTTAAACTCAAAAAGAAAAAACACATCCAAATCCTTGAGCTGATTCATGGATGCTGCCCCAAATAATGTAAGCCGTTCAAGAATCTCGCTGGAATAAAAGTAAAATCCCGGCTTTACCGTCCCGTAATCTGCCATAATTTTCGGAAGAATAAACATAGACGGAAAATTATCCTCATAAGTTGATGCAATGGAAGTATCCTGCTTCAATAAAGGTGGCTGAATATTTTTATTCCTCAGAAAATAGGTAGATGAATATCCAACATTCTCTTCACTAATCCAATTGACGGAATCCAAAAAAGCTATTTTATATCCACCATTCTCATACAGCGAATATAAAATTTCTCCATTTGCATTAACGTCAGGCATAAAAGCACCGCCAGTCACATTGGTTATATATCCCTGTCCGCCGCTTTCTTCATCGATCTGGTATAGATTAAAAATCCCGCTTCTATCATCTGAATAAACGATTTTACCTGATGCTGATACCGTCATATCCCGTTCATCCCAAAGTGCATTGTTTAAAAAATCACCATAAGTTGAATCTTTCAAAGACAGGTAACCAATATTACGAAAATGATGATCCGTATGGTCAAAAATCAGCCGCTCCTTGACGGAATCATAAAAGAGCGAATGAATAATCTTATGATTTTTAAAATCGGTGAGTTGCCGGATGATGTCTCTCTTTAAATCAAACTGATGAAGATTCTGGGTTCCGTCTTTGGTCGCAATAAAGGCGATGGAACTGTCAGATGNAATAAANACAGGNGAAAATGCCCTNGTTCCCTTTGTCANNCGNGNTTCTTCTTCTGCTNCAAATCTATATTCAAAAAGATCAAANTATTTTGAACCGGTTTTATCGGGATTTTTTGGNTTTTTTGTNTAGTAAATGNTCTTTCCATCAGGATGCCAAGCTAGGAGCACTTTTNACNCCNNCNGAAATCTTTTCTTCTNCTTTNGTATCTATTGTATAAATAAATAAATCTGTCTGNCCGAAATAGTCNTTATTTTTNTTTGAAATATAAGCAAATNNTTTCCCATCCGGTGACCAAACCGGATGAAGATTGGTTGTTCCATCTGAAATAAGAATTTTCCCTTTTTGTTTGTTCTCTCGCATTGTTTCGGTTAACAAATCANATCTCTTTTCAAGCACATTTTTATAATTGTTATACAACTCTTTCCCTGAAAATCCCGTTACCTTTTCAATCGCATTATCAATGGAATACTGGAAGGGATGAGACAAATTCTCCATGATCATTTTCAGTTTTTCCGAGCCATGTTTCACAGCGATATAACGGCATAATGCATACCCGGAATTATAGGTGGATTCATTCCCAATTCCGGATTTTCCAAAGGTATTCATTTCTGTCAGTGTTAAAAGATTATTATGTAAAACCCTGTCCCGTAGAATCATATCCCGNTGCGTGTCCCAATTATCATAGTCAGCTCCCTCATACATGAACTGGGCAGTTCCCTCCGCTAGCCAGGGAGGAACAGCAGTGCCCGGTAAAGGGTAGCTCACCAAAGTATTTGGGAATCCGTACAAAACATCTTGTCTTTTTTCATCCTCATATCCCATATACTGAAGATATGCTCCCGGGTATTTTAATCCTGCTTTCATGGCTTTTTGCATGGAAACGATATGAGTGAACTCATGGGTGATGACATTTTGAAGCCAGCGATGACTCCCCCGCAGTTCGAAATCCAGCGGCATAGTCCAAATAATAATTTTATTATCGTAATAATATGCCGCCCCATTTGCAATATCATCAGTGTCCGTAAAAATTATATGNGTTTTTACCGGTGGTGCATAATCATATAAATCAGTAACAAAGGGATAAATATTTTCGGCTACAACNGCCCCCTCCCTTGCTGAATGTTCCGTTCCATCATAAAAATGAATCATGAAATGATCCGTTTCAAAAGTCTTCCAGTTCAGTTCAGGATGGTTGTAGGCTACTTGAGGAAAAATCCAAGAGAAAAATACAATAAATGCAAGGCAAAAAATAAATGAACGGAAATGCATTTTTAATGGATAACGGCAATTTTGAGAATTATTGTTTCACTTTTCTCACCATTATTTACAGTAATATTTGCAAAATAAACACCAGATTCCACATCACTTACATCCCAGTCCCATTCTGAAATCTGGTTTTCAGAAGTAAATGAATCTTTGGTGAAAGTATCTACAAAATAACCGGCAAGATCATACAGCCTGACCTCAATTTTTTCAGTGTTGACACTTTCAACTCGAAGTGTCCCAGAGTTATTCCGGATTGGATTCGGATAGCAGTAGGCCCTTATAAGAAGATTTTCACCTGAAAAATCCACTGAATAATTCAGANAAACTGTCCGGCCCCTGCCCCAGTCACCGTGTTCAAACGCCCATTCATTCCCCTTGGTTTCNGTTGAATTTCCTAATTGNTAAATAGANAACCTTGTGAGAATTGAATTCTTTTCATCAATATTTTCAACTGCAACTAATTCGTCATCTTTCCTTGATGCAAACTGGTATTGAATTCTTCCTTGATAATCAAAAACATAAAGGGAGGTTGAATCTGCTGANNTTGCNACTATTTCCGGATNGGNATCATCTANTAAATCACGGGAAAGAATGGGCGGCTGTAANTNAATATCCAACGGAAANCCTNCCANNANNATNAGATCAGAATTANNACNATANAGNAATCNNTCNNNANTCAANGNTAANANATCNAANGANGCATCNAAATNAATNTCAATTCCTGCAATATATCCAAAGTTGATCCCCGTCCATTTTGAAATAATTTCTTCTAATAATATGCTGTCTTTAATACCATTAGTTGAAACAAATACTCTTTTTTGATGATTTTCCCATTCTTCTAAAGATAAGGAGTCAGGCGTACTAGCTGTATTATAAACGACAAAATACGCAGAATCCAAAAAAATCTTAATATTGGGTCGTTCGAATCCTATAAAGACGCTATCGCTTTCCAAAGGAAATAAATATTGTCGGTTTGTTAAATCGTTGGAATGAACCCACCAGAGAGAATCCTTCCCTCCAAAAACCTCATTCACACCATCACCATTAAGATCATACACAGTTCGAATAAAAGCTGTTGTATCCGGGAACCCATCTACCAAAAATGTATTTGAAACTGTGCAAGACATAGTGTCACCGGGAATGCTGATATTTTTAATGCTCAGGAATGTAGACGCTCCATCATTGGATTTGGTATCTGGATATGAATACGGACCAAATTCAGGAGGTCCTCCTCCGTTCACCGTTTCATATTCCAGATTTCCGTCAAACCACATATCACCGAAATATCCACTTGTAGGATCGGTAAAAAGATGGATATTGGGATAACCAATATCCTGTGCACCATCGGCTTCCTCTAAATCTATTCCTTTGCGTTCTCTGTCAGCGTTAATTGAATATTCATCCGGAGCTGCTCGGATAACTGATTCATCAATATGCCATATAAGCAGACCGGAGGCAGGCAAACCTAAATCGTAACTAGATACAGAAGTAACCACTCCATTTTCACCAAATTCTATATCTACAGAATCAAACAATACTACAACATAATCCGGATAATCATCTGTATTATAATATATTGCATATCTGACAGAATCAATATTCACATTATCACGAAACCAGTTATTCCTGTTTTCGATTAAAAAATATTCATCGTCGTCGATCTCTACCTTAATAATAGAATCCTGCATGGATCGTGCTGGTAATAAAACTTCTGATGAGGGTGTAACTGTAGATGGTATGGTCCATCCTGCTTGAATCCGCGTCCATGCATCTGGCGGAGATGGAATAATTCCACGACCATTGTTTGAGCCCTGGTCCATAAGTCCAAATACACCAATGCCGCTTTCACCAGTTTCTGTATCCCAGAGAGGCGGCAGCCCTTCCGCAAAACCCACCATAAGAGCAAATGTTCCCGTAAGACCAAACTGGTAATCACAGGATTCTGCCGGATCGGTAAAAATATCTTCCGCTTCATCAAAAAGTAAATGATTTTGAGTTTCCGGCAAAATAATTCCATGTTCAACATTAAAAATTGGTTCACCAAGCATTTCTCTGTCTACATAGGTTGACGGAATATCTTCCGGAGTTGGATCTAGAAAGGGCAAAGAAAAATCCTGGCCGATTCCTGAATGAAAAACAACAATTAAATCGTAATTAGAAAAAGGGATATTATCAACAGAATCAGCTGTTGTGAGTGCATCTTTAAACAATTCTATAAGCTTTTGTTCGTAAACCTCATTTGTTTCTCCATAAGGATGGTAATAGTCCATTGTATGATCTAACGGATAAGATGCTGCTTCACCATCCGGAAATACTTGTGAGCTATCCAAGTCAATTCCATAGTGGCCATTGGATACATTGCGGAAATAACTGTCAACTGCTTGTAATTGGGATTCGAAGTAAGATTTATCGTGTGGGGACCTGTCTATGGTGTAGTTTCCACAGGACACGGTGTTTTGTGCTAAAAGAAATGTCCCATCACCAGTCGTTCCCTGTGAGTCATCCGGCTGAAAAGATACCCGGATGGCAGCAATTTTCCTGAATCCTGTTACCGGATCTATGAAAACATCTAAAGCTACTAATCGAGCCCAAACTAGAGAGAAAAGCAGGAGGAACCTGCAGGTTGACATCCAGAAATCCTATAAACTAATTATGGCTGGATTACCTGCTTGGGGCTGTTTATTTCCATATTCAATGAAAACCGCATGGTATTTGTGAGGGGATGCCCCGGTTCACCAGATGTAAAACCAAAATCAAATCCATATCCTGCAAAACGGAGACCAACGCCAAACGTTGGATTATTTATTTTCCCTTCCTGATCATAATAATACCCGGCACGCAATGCGAAATATTTAGAATACCAATATTCCAGCCCAAAATGATGGATAAGTTTTTTTAATTCATCATTTATGGAACGGTCTTTTGAATTACCAACTTCCTTAACACCATCTTGGTTATAAATTCCCCAGTCGGGATCACCAAAATTAATACCATCATTCGGATTTATTCCTGCTTCTATAATTTCTCCTTGGTCTACATTTATAACTCCATCATTATTATTGTCATCCCAATCATATCCACCAATTTTCCCGTCAGATTCATTATTTGCCGGAATATCTCTATCACCTCCTAAAAACCAATCGTCAACCCAGGAAGTAAATATGCCCAGGTAAATGGGATCAGTGTGAGCTGTTTCCTGCTTTCCATTGCTATTATATTCACCTACCCCTTCACAATGACCTTCCTTATCACACCCTCCAATTATTCCATCCCCATTCCAATCCATATCTGCATAAGATCCTACCAACAATTTATCAACATCATAAATGACATTCAGCTTATTAAATTGTTCATCAATCAAGCGGTAGTTAAGCCCCAACGTAAAGTTGGTGGGTTGAGGATCTGCCTGGGCTGGATCTATGAAGGATACCTTCGGGCCAATATTGGTTACAGTTACGCCTAAATCCAAACGGGGAGATAAAAACTCCTTATGCATATATCCTATATCAAAACCAAAATCAGTAGAATAGCCTTTGCCCTTTTCACCTCCTGCACCTAGGTCCGTAAGATGTTGGTGAAATATTTTTGCATTTAATCCAAAAGATCTATTATCAGATAATAAGGCACTATAAGATATCGTAAATGCAGCCATATAACTGGAAAAGGAGCCAAGATAGTTTGCTGCTTCATCGGTGCGGGTTTGCTCGCCCAGGCTTAAAAATATTATATGACCTCCAATTGTCCCAAGGTAGGGGTAATGTTTTCGGTATGCAGCAAATGAATAGTACATATCATCCAGGTTAAATCCTGGCAGCCATTCGGGGACATACATCAACGACAATTCCTGTCCTTTCAAAAATCCTAGACCTGCAGGATTCCAATAACTGGCATACGCATCATTCGTTACGGCAACTTGAGCTTCCCCCAAACCACCGGCTCTTGCTCCCGGTGCAATTAACAAAAATATCGCTCCTGCTTCCCCCACACTGAAGACAGGGTTAACAAGTGTTATAAGTAATAATCCTGAACATATTACTAAACGCTTCATTAGGCTTACCTTTCCGTTGTTTCAAATTGCTATTAATTGTGAGACCCGAAAGACAGGGCCTGGTGTTTAGAACGGTTAGCGATATGTCATTAAGTTTTCCATTTACTCCTGGGAATATATCCTTTGAACCTTTCACTTGTCAAGTATTGTTTCAGAAGTGTGATTTTCAACACATTTTATAATAAATTAAATCAAATTTGTTCCAAATCTCCAAATCCATTTTTAATGTATCAAACCAAGAGAAATGATTGGGAGATAAGTAATAAGTAAAACAACCAGGAACCTGATAACAAAAAAAGGTAATGTCGCTTTATAGATCAAAGGCATACTTTTATCAAACCGATAAGCAGCTAAAAATAAGTTCATTCCCACCGGAGGTGTGAGGAAACCCAGTTCTAAGTTTGCAATGAATATTATGGCCAGGTGTACTGGATCAACTCCGAAATAATGTCCTAAGGGACTGATAAGAGGAACAATAACAATAATTGCTGAAAAAATGTCCATCATGCATCCTACAAGAAGTAGAAGCCCATTCAACAANANAAGAAAAATATATTTNGATGAAATTGTTTCCTTAACCCAGGATAATAAATGCATAGGNATCTGTGCATCCACGAGATAACTTGTCACTCCCATGGCTACCCCAAGAATAATTAGCACTCCGCCGACCAGAGTTGCACAATCCACAACAATCTTTGGAAGACTATTCAATGGTAAATCCCTATAAATTAATGTTTCGACTATAAGGATATATACTACCGTAATTGCTGCAGTTTCCACCAGTGTTGTAAATCCACCAAATACACCATAAAGGATCAAGATTGGAATAATCAATTCCCACTTAGCTATCCAGAGACTTTTTACAATTGAATCCCATTGAAAAGACCGCACCTTTATTCGTTCTTTTTCTCCCCTAAAAATAGCCCAACCAGCAACAAAGGTGACGAGCAATGTNCCGGGAATTAATCCTGCAATAAATACATCTTTTACTGACACACCAGCAGTTACACTATATATTATGGCAGGCAAACTGGGTGGAAATAACAAACCTAACGATCCAGATACAGTAATAAGCCCTAAGGAAAANAATTCTGAATATCCGGATTTTCTTAATAAAGGATATAAAAGTCCTCCTAGGGCTAAAATTGTTACACCAGAACCCCCAGTTAAGGCGGTAAAAAACCCACATAACAAAACAACCACAACCGGTGNTCCTCCTTTTATCCATCCAAAAGTGCTGCTGAAAACGTCAATCATTCTTCGGGAAGCACCGCTTTCTGCTAAAATATATCCAGCCAAGGTGAAAAGAGGAATTGTAGGGAGCGTTGGTGAAACCACAATTCGGTACATTTCAGCTGGTATAGCAGAAATTGGTGTAAAATCACCCCAGAAAAAAAGGACAGCAGTACCTCCCAGCCCGACGAAAATTGGTGCTCCGTACAGAACNGAGACACTCAAAATTCCAAGACCAATCCATATCAACCAATACTCATTCTGAAAAGCACCGGTTAGTCCTATAATTATCCATAAGACCGTCATCATCAGGATGGAAGCACGGTATAAATTATTCTCAGTGCTATTGATAAGGATTTGAATAGCGATCAAACCAAATGAGAAGGGCATAACGGCCTGAGTAAACCAGCGNGGGATATTTGGCGCAATATCCACAGGAAAGGNAAACTCAACCTTCACTAATACCCAGCTCCCCCACATCAGAGTTAGAACAACAATAAAAGAGATAACTTTAGCTATCCATCTCCCAAAATGAAATTGCTCATCAATCGAAAAAAGAGGAGTTGTTGTGAGAGCGAGAAGTTTATTCTGACGGGCTGCAAGGATAGCACCAAGAAAACCAATCCATAAGGTCAAATGCTGAACAAGTACCGGAGAAGCTGGAATACCACGAAAATTGACAAATCGTGCAATGGTCTCAAAAGTAGGAATAAAAACCATCGTGAAGAATACGGTTAAAGCTAAAATNTCTTCCCCCCATTTCAGCCGTTCAACCAGATGAATTTTCNCCCGATTCACAGTTGGATAAGTTGTATTACTTGGATTCTTTCTGCTTCATCAATTCTATCGCCTGATCAAATATATCTTCCGGAATAAAGGTGCCCCGAATATCAGGATACCATGTTTTTAAATGTGACTTCCAAAAGGCATGGTCTTCCACNGACTGAGGATGAACAACAAGGCCGTTTTTTTTCATAATCTCAATGGATTTATCATCATCATAACGATGGATTCTCTGGTGACGGNCTCCAATTTCCTGCGCAATCTCCAATAAAGATTTTTGATAGACAGATGGTATTCGGTCCCAAATACGATTGTCGATGATTATAGAACTTGTCAATAATCCCCATTTCATTTCCAACATATGATTTGCAATTCCAAACCACTGTGATGCCAATGCAGNTATNGGAGNTACACCNATAGCATCAATTAATCCNGTTTGTAACCCNGACAAAATATCTATTGATGCGAGTGGAACAGCCGTATAACCACCTTTCNCCCACAATTCAGCTCCATTATAATCTCCTGCCCAGGTAAATATTTTTGCTTTTTTTAAATCTTCCGGATATTGAATAGGTGTTGCGGTAAACCAATGCGCCCAACCAATATCCGCCCAAAACAAGGGGGTAAAACCATTTTTCTTGATTCCTTCCTCAAGTTTTTTCCCAATCTTTTTTCGGAACCAATCTACATCATCGTAGTCGTCAAATAACATGGGGATAGTATATACATTGACATCAGGATTAATTTCGGAAAGCCCTTCAGTAGTAATTGCCGCCGCATGGATCTGTCCAATCCGTATTTTTCGTATCATATCACGTTCATCACCTACCACACCACTTGGATAAATTCGTAAAATAATATTCCCCTCAGTTGCGGTTTTCCATCTCTGCCCCATTTCCATTAACATTCCGTGCCAATCCGTACCTTCCGGGGCAAGTGTGGCCATTTTTATTACAGTTTTTTTCCCTGCTACAAGAACAGACACCAAAATCATGAGAAAAATAGCGTTTTTGAATAAATGTTTCAGCATATCAATAAAATAATTCCTCTTTTTGTTCCAAAAGCCAACGGGCACGGGACTGGGAAATGATATTGGATAATTTTAATTCCGGATCTATATCAATATCAATAGTTAAAGCTTTTTTTAAAAGCTCTTCGAATTCCTTGTGATCCTGGTTATTTACTGAAACAAGTTCCGCCAATGTTACATATGGACTACAATCATGTCCCCCTGATGATTCTAAAGCTTTATTAAAATACAATCTAGCCAGTTTTTCACCATTCCCACTCTGGTCAGGACTCTTCATTGAATATGAAATCATTGCCGAATAAAGCGCTCCCTTATTCCAGTCAGAATCTACATCTATTGCCCGTTCTAAAAGCCAACCAACTTTAGGTAATTCGACGACATAATCCAAATCTCCTCTACTCGCAGAAATGGCTCCACCCCAAGCTGCAGCAGTCCAATAAAAAAATGGAACATCTTTTTTTTTGAAAGTAAATGATTCTATTTTTGTTGCCTCTATCAATCTATCAAATTCAGGATAATGAAATTTAATTCCTCTTAACCCATAATCTTTGGCACGATTAAAAATGTTCTGTGCACGATGGTACAATTTCTTCCCCTGTTGATAATTTATTACCACTTCTCTATCAGCTTCCTCCATCAGGAAACCATAAGAGTATATTGTTAAATTGGTAACAGCTTTCAAAAGTAAATCGGGATTATCAGGATTGCGGGCTACCTGTTTCTCAATTATGTCAACTTTCAAAGCATAAATATTTTCCGCAAGATTAGGTTGGTTCCGAACCAGATAAGCAGGAGTACACGCAGTAGTAAATAGAATAAAAAGAAATATTCCTGATAGTTTTTGGCTCCAAATCCGGTGGCTTTCAGCCATCAAAATTCCTAAGAATAATTATTAACTAATGAGGTCTCTATATAGAGGAAAATCCCGGCAAAGATCCAGGACTTCAGACATCACAGTTGATAATAAATCTTCACTATCTGGGGAAGATATTACCTTATCAATCAACGCTACTATTGTTTTTATCTCATCTTCTTTCATCCCGCGAGTCGTTACTGCTGGCGTACCTATTCGAATTCCACTGGTGACAAAGGGACTTTTCTGATCAAATGGTACCATATTTTTATTCACAGTAATTCCAACCTTTTCAAGGGTATTTTCCGCTTTTTTCCCAGTGATACCTTTTTCTGTCAGATCAATGAGAACCAAATGGGTATCTGTCCCGCCGGAAACAAGATGATATCCTCTGGAAAGAAATTCTTCAGCCATACTTTTAGCGTTATCAACTATTTGACGAGCATATTCCGAAAACTCCGGTTTTAAAGCTTCCCCAAAAGCCACAGCTTTAGCGGCTATGATATGCATGAGAGGTCCTCCCTGAATACCCGGCATTACCATGGAGTCAATCAATTCTGAAATCATTTTCACTCGGCCGGATTTTGGAGCAACTTTCCCCCAAGGATTTTCTCTATCCTCACCCATCATAATCATTCCTCCCCGAGGACCTCTGAGAGTTTTATGGGTGGTTGTCGTAATTACATCACAGTAAGGAATTGGAGAGGGGTGCAAACCCATTGCCACTAGACCTGCCGGATGGGCAATATCCGCCATTAGAAATGCACCTACCTCATCGACCACCTCCCGAAACCGCTCAAATTCAATGAAACGAGGATAGGCACTACCTCCACAGATTATCATTTTTGGTTTATATTTTCGGGCAAGATTCCATACCTCGTCAAAATCAACACGCCCCGTATCAGGATGGACGTGGTAGGAGACAAAATTAAATAATTGTCCAGAAAAATTAACTGGACTTCCATGAGTCAAATGACCACCATGAGCCAAGTCAAGACCCATGACTGTATCTCCGTTTTTCAGAAATGTCATCAATGCAGCCATATTCGCCTGTGAGCCGGAATGGGGCTGTACATTGGTATATTCTGCATTGAAAAGCTGTTTTGCCCTATCCCTTGCAAGATTTTCCGCTTCATCGACAAACTGACAACCGCCATAATACCGTTTACCCGGATACCCCTCTGCATATTTATTCGTCATAACTCCACCAGCCATTTCCAACACCGAATTACTCACAAAATTCTCTGAGGCAATGAGCTCCAAAGTTTCGTCTTCCCTCCTGATTTCTCTATTCAGGATTTCAAATAGTTCACCGTCCGTATCTTTTAAATTCATTTACTTAAAAGGAACAAATTTTACCAGGTGGGATCTTTTTTCAATCGTTCTTCCACCCAATTATAACATGCTGTCTCCGGTAACAAATATCCTTTACTTTGTTTATCAGGATTTATCATAAACCAGTTGGATCGTGAAAACAGCGTTTCATTCTCTTTTAACCAAGCTGCTGAACCAGAATAATGTGTATAATTATTTTCTTCTGCTAACTGAAAATATTTATATGCCAACGAAGCCACAATTCGATCATCATTAGTAATATCAGTGGTCCTACAGGATTGGAAAGCCTTATAATAGACGTTTCCTTTTTGTCCAAAACCCTGACCTGACGATTTTGATACTTGAATAGCTTTATCTGCCCAGAGTAAGGCTTTTCTAAAATTCTGTAACTCTATATACAATTTGGAAGTTTGGACAATTATATGGAGATCCCTTGGATCAAGTTTTAATAAGTCCTCATAAACTATTGAGGCATTTTCCAAATCATCAATTTCAGAATATGCTTGAGCTAATTTTCTGTAGGCAATCTTACTGTTTCTATCAAATCTGATCACCTTTTTTAAAACATTAACCGCTTCTTCTGATCTATCCGCTGATAATAATCTGTCAGCAAAATCCAGACCGTAAGCAGTATTCTCAGAATTCCTTTCGAAAAGTTCTCGAATATAATCCAAAGGATCTTCGCCAACCTGTTCCAGAGCTATTTTCATTTCACCCTGATAAATTTCATTGTTGGGGTCTTTTTCTAAAAGGAGGCGTAGAACATCAATCTGGTCTTCATATCGATTATTTTCACTATAAACCTTGGATAACTCAATCATATTTTGTGAATCATCAGGCGCCCTATCCATTATTTTCTCTAATTCAATAATATAGCGATCAAGTTTTTTCTGCTTTTTGTAAGAATATGCCAAGCGTTTTCGTAAATCAATACTTCCCGGAAGTTTCTGCAATCCTTTCAAAAGGACTTCTTCAGAGTTTTCAAAATGACTTAAATATTCATGAGCAATTGCATAATATAAATAAATTTCTTCAGGAGGTGCCAATACGGGATCAAATTCATCACAGCCAAGTTCATCAATCTCTCTATAAATCTGTACTGTAGCTTCCCAATCTTGATTGCGGTAATATTCAGCCGCACTACTCATTAATCGGGGACATCTGAGCTCTCTCAAGGAGTCTAATCGTGCTTGTTCAGCACGGTCTTTTTCCTCAGAATCCATTTCGGGGGGCACACACATAGAAACAAATAGTACAACAACAAATGCTAACCACAACTTAGGAAAAGTTATAACCTGTCTCATTTTTATCTTGCTCTCCTTTTAATAAACCAAATATCTCCTAAACTGACACCAATACTGAATTGTTGAATCAGTTCATTATTCACATCCAATCCATCTCTCTGGGTGATTGAAAATCCAAAATCAATCTGATTATCAGTAACGCCAAATTTAACACCAAAACCGAAAGAAAACCCCTTTTCATCGATCTTTTCCCCCTTGTGATATAAAGTATATTGTTTAGCAAAAAAGCCGCCACGATAATGAAATTGATTCAAGATTTGACGGGGAAGCCTACGTGAGAATAAAGCAAGTCCAAGACTGATCTGATCCAATGATACAATCTTATCATTGAGCACAGAAACAGTATGCCCATTATCCCCCCGGTCATACCAATGACTCCCTTCAGAAAGAATGTGGAGTCTTGGACGGATATTTAAATCAAGACCCACCTGAATTTCAAAGGGGTCTATTTCACCAATTGAATTGAACTGAATTGCATTAGGGATCAAGGAAAGATCGGGGAAATCGGAATAATATGATCCATCATGATTTCCCGACTCATTGTTATCTTCGAATGGTTGATGGGAAACACGGTTGACCGATAATGGCTTTAGAGCACCCTCCAGAGAAAGGTAGAAACCAATTCCATAGTCTTTATAATTTAACCTCTTGCTACGGAAAAACAATTTCATCATCGTACCAGAATAAATATCTTGTTCCTTCTGAATATAATCCGTTCCATCAATACTAATTGAAGTAATCCCTCTGGAAGATCCAAATAGGTAATCAATACTTATTGCCATTGATTCCAGAGAAGTTAATGGAAAGGTTACAGATGGTTTTAATGAAGCAATTCCACCATACCCAGACACCGATTTTCTCACTGTCAAACTATCACCATAAATATCATCGTCCACCAAATTCTCTACTCCAATAATTGAGTACAACCGATTTGTATTTGGCGCTATTGAAAGTCCAAAAGCATACTTATTTTTAATCGGGATAATTAATTGTATCTGTTGCAAATAAGTTCTACCGTTCTTTAGTGAACCAGATTGAATTTCAGATTGTTGTCCTCCATACGTTCCAGATAGATATGTGTAATTAAGCTGGCTCCAGGTAACCGGGTTGGAAATCGAAACACCTTCCTGAAATGAAGGCAGAAGGCTCATCGGAGAAGTTCCCATTGATGCCGCATCAAAATTGGATGCTGGAGAGCCAATTCCAAACGCATTCATGAGAGATTGGCTGAAACCCACAGACAGCAGGGCAAATAAACTAAATAATTTAATTCGTAGCAACATAACGCACTAAAATAAAGGGTTTGAAGGTATTATCATTAATGAAAGTAACAATAGAAAACGGATCATCATTTGCAGGCGAACTGGACAACTGTAGTTCATAGTGGGTCAGTTGGTTAAGATAGATATAATTTACGAAATCTCGGACGTTCAATATTAATAGGCTATCTACTGTTGAAGAAGTAGCTCCAATAAATTCAAGAGCAGTAGTATCCATTTGTTCTACAGAGAACAGGTCGATATCGTTTATTGAAATAGAATCCTTCAATGGGTAAGCAAATACCTTAAAACTATTGATTGTGGTATCGCACTTCAGGTAAAGATCAGCATCCTTAAAGATGATATTATCAGGAAGCATCGATAAAGTAACCAAATTGAAGCGAAGAATAGATTTCACACCTTTCGCCCGACCGATGGAAAAAGTTGAGTCCCCTTCTTCCCATTCACCAGGATTTACAATTATCAATTTATATCTTGCTGTATAAGTCGCTGTATCTACCCAGGTTGAATCCCATGTAGAGTCAGGAATTTCCATGGTTCTTGAAAATTGGACTTCAAGTTTTGGATTTGTGAAAGCAACTAATGAATCTGTTTCTCCATCGCCACTAATTTTAAAGGTGTAACTGTTCAACCGGGTAATGTCAAGCATGTAATTATTAAATAATGAAGTAGCATCAAACGAGAAATGAACATTTTCTAACGTGTCAGTAAAGGAGATAAGTGAATCAAGTTCTATTTTTTCCAGTGTCGAACCAACAGTATAAAATGAAGATTCATTCTCTAAAAAGATCGTCGTATCACCATCACCTGAATAATAGAAAAGTTCAGGGAAAGATAGTGAATCATCAGCATTTTCCAAGGTCAGAGAAAACGTAACACTCTTAATTGAATCAACAAAATTATAGGAAGTGCTATCACTGGAATACGTTGTATCCAGAAAAAACGGAGCAGATATAGGATAAACTTCAACCAAGGAATAAATCTCAGAGAATCCATCTCTTTGTCCGTAGTATAGTTCCGACAGTCCTCCCATCTCAGGTGCAGTTTGGTAAGAACGAAAATAACTNGTGNGATCCGGATCGATTCGAAATGAAATTACATCGCCTTCGCTCAGTTCATAAGGTATTGGTTCTTCCGAACAGCTANAGAACAGTATGGGGATAAAAATCCACAATATTGGAAAAGCGTAGAANAGTTTTTTCATGAAATACGATAAATGGAACGGGGGATCAGCGGGAAAGTTTCTTCAGAATAATTTCCATTTCATTNGCAATTGCTGAGTAGTCTGGCGTTTCAGTACTATCCAAATCAATAATACTCAGTTTCTTCTCATTTTCTTTTACTCCATTGAGTTTCAGCAATTTATTAGCTACATTATTCCNTGGGGNATTNAACACAATAATATGATCAGAAAAATGAGAAGAGACTTCAAAGGTATTGATAGATTTACCTTTAATATTTTCAGGAATTTTAACTCCTGCAGCCTCATAGGCTTTTCGNCTNAAAACTGAACATTCGTCTATGGAATGAATGACTTGAACAGTTTTAATTCCTTTATAAAATTTTTCCTCTTTGTACCGCTGATTATAAATGATAGGAACCATGGATGACTGCCACCCATTACAAATAATAATATCAGGACACCAGAAAAGATGTGGTAAAGTGGCCAGGGAGGCATTCCCATAAAATGAATATCGCATAGGGTTATCACTCAAGATTCGGCCATTTTTTGATTTATATACTAGATTTGATAAAGGTTTAAACCAATCTAAATGCTCCAAAAAATAGACTTGAACTCTTGTCCTGGGGANAAAAGCACTTTTCGCTGATGTCATCTGGTCTTTACCATCAAATANAAATGNAATTTCCCTTAACCGAATGACTTCTCTTAATATAAATTTTCGTTCACTGATAAAACCATATTTGGGNTGCATAATCCGAATATCATGGTCTTTCGCCTGCAAAAGCAGGGGTACATTAGCAGAGAAATCAGCNAGGGATGTAGCATTTGCGAAAGGTGTGATTTCTGTTGTCAGAAAAAATAGTTTTAANCCCATAAACTTTATTCTGCTGTTAATTGNTTAATGGTTTCTCTAGCNATATGTAGGTATTCACTGTCAGGGTAATAATCAACCAGATACTGATAGGNCTCTTTTGCTTTATCAGTATTGCCCATATTTAAAAATGCATGNCCAAGTTTCAGTTGAGCATCAGCATCTTTATCAGAAGANGGGAATCGGCTNACNTTATTAAACTCGGTGATNGATCGTTTATAATTTTTTTGTGAATAATAACATTCTGCTAACCAATATTGACTATTGTCAGCCAATTTCATATCATTATTAGGATCAGATTTAACTATAGTAAAAAATCCTTTNATTGCCTCTTCATANTTTCCTTTGTGATAATTACTCATNGCATCTATGTAGATTGCTTTGTATTCTANAGGACTTACTTTTACGGATGAGCTNATTATACTCTTTTCTGATTTTAAATTATACATCTCTGAAAAGCTGTTAGTCAANGTNACAATTTTNTTTTCAATCATTACTAATTTTGCCAAAATTTCAAAATTAGTACTATCAGTCCGACCAGCATTATCCTCTAACAATTGAATTTTATTTTCATTTCTGTTAATGCGATTAATCAACGCTACATTTGATGCAACCATTGATTTAGTTAAGGAATCAGCAGCTTTAAGAGCATTAAANAAATTGGGTAAAAGAATATTAATATGAGTTTCAAGGGAATCAATCCTTACTCTTTCTCTTTTTAACTGTGCCTCGAGAGATTTTAATTCTCCTTGCGCAAACAAAGTTGTTANCANAATTGTCAANGCAACAGTATTCTTAAGTAGTNTTGTATTTTTCATAGATATCCTATNAAAATAATTATAAAAATGAATNGTNAAATTTACCCCTCAATCGAAGGAACTTCAATAAGTTTTACCCCGCNTTGGATTATTCACTTGAATCTACACCAACATTCATTATAATACCAACCATCATAAAGCATGACATTAAAAATGACCCACCGGATGATATAAATGGAAGAGGAAGCCCTTTTACGGGAATCATTCCAACAGTCATTGCTATATTTACAAAAANATGAGCCATAAATAAAGAGGCAATCCCAATTAAAACCAAACCTGANAAACGATCCTTAGATGAATACCCTAATTTTACCATTTTTAAGATCATCCATGTAAANACGAGTATTATCANTAAAATAAAAACAAATCCTAGTTCTTCTCCAATGACNGAAAGAATAAAATCGGATTCCTGNACAGGTAAAAATTTNAGGTGGGTTTGTGTNCCTGCTCCCCATCCTTTCCCAAAANCACCNCCAGAACCAATTGCAGTCTGGCTCTGAATAATNTGGTAAGCAGCACCTANNGGATCNAACTCCGGATTAANTAATNCTAGAATCCGATTTTGNTGGTAATCTTTCAATGAATTCCAGAGCATTGGGGCAAGGAGCCCTAGAAAAAGATTGCTAAAATATATCACGAGACCAAAAATCAATTTCGGCCTTTCTAAAAAGATTATAACAATCATAAGNACACCCCATATCGAAAATGAAAGTGCATGAAAAGCTGTCANNACACTCAATAAAGGGGCAAGAAAAAGAAAAATATGATATGACCTTGCACCAGCCCAATAAAGCATTGGTAAAAGAGGNNTAAGAAGGACTAGAGCCGTTCCTAAATCTGGCTGTTTNAAAATGATCACAGCAGGAATTATNACCATTATTNTAGGGAAGAAAAATGACGAAAAGTTTNTCATTTCAAGATTATGNTCAGATAAGTATTTTGCAAGACTAAATACAATAATCAATTTTGCAAATTCCGATGGCTGGAATCCAATAGGTCCCAGATCAATCCACCGGTAAGTGCCTGCAATAGTTCTGCCGAAATATGGTAAAAAAAGCACTCCAAGTACAATAAAGTACATTGGAAAAATATATTTGTGGATTAAATATTTTGGAATGAATATCATAATCAATAATCCGATTAAGGATGGCCCAAGAAACAACAACTGTTTAAAAAATGAACTCCTTAAAATATCCGAACTCTGGTGGACAGAAATACTTAATAAAGAAATTAATCCAATGGATGTCAGAACCATACTGGCAAGAATGATTGTAAAAGGACTCTTAGAAAAATGATTTCCGCTTACAGAAAATATCAAGGAGTTTTAAGTACAATTTGTGATTGTTTTATTGGTAAAAAATACCGGGAATATGCATTGCGTGCAATGGGTGCAGCAATTTCCCCTCCATGTCCACCATTCTCAACTAATATTACTGTTGTTAGTATTTGGTTATCCTTCTTTCCAAATCCGATGAACCATGCATGAGGATCTCCATGCGGATTTTCTGCAGTTCCAGTTTTACCCCCTATAATTAATCCCTTGATTTTTGGATCAGCAGATCGACCGGTACCTTGATTATCGGTAACTGTCGATAGTAAATATTTTTCAATTTTTTTCCAGGTATTGTCTGAATATTGGGGTCGAATGCCCTTTTCTTCATTATCCTTCTTTACAAAATGTAATCGCTCTGCATTGCCGTGAGTGGCTATTTGATTAATAAATTGTACCATTTGAATTGGAGTCACAAGTATATCTCCCTGTCCAAGTGCCAAATTTAATAAATTTCCTCGTGACCATCCCCATTTTCCATATTTCCTGTTCATATATTTTTCTGTAGGTATGACTCCCCTTTTTTCGTAGACCAAATCAATCCCCGTTTCCTGACCAAAACCGAAATCAAAGCAATTGTCTGCCCATTGGGACAGGGATAATTTCTGAACCATCTGGTAAAAATAAATATTACATGATTGAGCTATGCCCGTTTGCAAATTAACGGAGCCATGACCGGTTTCATTCCAGCAATGAAAAGTACGATCACCAAATTGATACGAACCGTTGCATTCCACCTCCTTTGATGGATCTAATAAGTTTTCTTCTAACAGGGCAAGAGCAGTGATAATCTTGAAGGTTGATCCTGGTGGATATAAACCAGTAATAACTCGATCAATTAGTGGTCGATGGGGATCATTTCGGACTTCATTCCAATCATCTTTAAGCATTTTACCAGTAAAAATATTTGGTGGGTAATCCGGTTTGCTCACATAAGCCAGTATTTCTCCTGTTTTGGGATTAGATAATACAGCTATACCGCGATAATCTTTCATCTTCTCTTCCATTAACAATTGGAGATCTGCATCAATCATTAATCTTATGTCAGCCCCAGGTTCAGAACGCCGGTTGTTATACCCCTTGACTTCCTCCATTTCCCTACCCAAGGCATCTACTTCAAGATATTTAACACCACGTGCCCCCTTGAGTTGAGATTCATAAAACTTCTCTAGCCCAGACCATCCAATCAAATCCCCAAGTTCATACACATTAGGATTTTCTAGTTTTTCTTGGACTTGTTTATCAACTTCATTTAAATATCCCAGAAAATGCGATCCATTAATTCTGCTGGGATAATATCGCTCTGGAAACTGTTTATAATTAACTCCAGGCAAATCCAGTATATTCTCTTCAAGAATACTAATCTGATGAAAGGTAAGATCTTTCATCAACCGTGTTGGAACAAATTTAGCCCTATAATATTTACTGAAATTTTCAGCGATAATCAATGAGTCAATTCCAGTACATTGACTAATGGAATTAAATATCTTCTCCTTTTGCTCCATTTCCCCAGGTATTGCGGTTAAAATATAAGTTGGATAGTTATCTACTAAAATATTTCCATTTCTATCAAGGATTAGTCCTCTGGGAGCATTAACAGTTACAGCACGAATTCGATTGATTTCTGCTTTATGTTTGTACTTTTCATATCGAAAAATCTGTAAATAGAAAAATCGACTCAAGAGTATTAACATTAGAAAAATAACAACTCCTGTAACAAAATAATACCGCTGCTTTGATATTAAGTTTTCTGCTTTAAGCATTTAGTCGTCTTGTTGAAGCGGAATAATCATTTGAAAAATTGCGAGAAAACCAAGAGTATAACCCGATGTCAAAATCCATTTCAACCAAAAAACAGTCATTGTAGTTTCAAATAAATCCTGATACCGGATAAAAGAATAGATAAAGAAATGAAATAAAATTATTCCAAGCCAAGTAAAATGATAATATGTTGGAATCATTTTATAATACTTGCCGTGTAAAAATCCTGACAAATACCCGGTTATAACATACGTAAGGGAAGTCAACCCAAATAATGACCCAACTCCGGTAAAATCAACTAACAGTCCCAGGAAAAATCCAACAATTACACTTGGAAAACTGCCATGATGTAATCCAATATATAAAATATAAATCAGAACAAAATCTGGACGGATACCATTTATAGAAAGAAAATCTGCCAAGATAAATTGTAAGGAAAATACACCAACTAATGAATATATCAATTTAATCCAGTTCATCACTTTGATCCGTAATAACAAAAACATTAATCAGTGAACCAAGATCATCATTGACACGTATAGAAATAATCTTTTGAAAACTGCCCCGTTCAACCGTAATACCAATAACCTCACCTACAGGAAGATTTCTCGGGTAAATTTTACTGAATCCCGATGTCACAACCTTGTTTCCCATTTCTATTTCCGCATTTTTCTGTACTTCCCTAATCTCGCAGAGATTCCTTCCCACCCAACGAAGTATTCCAGTCGCTTCACTGGGTAGAATCCTTACGCTCAACCGAAAATTTAAGTCACTCAGTAATTGGACAACCGAAGAACGATCTGCTACAAGTATTGTCTTTCCAACTACACCAGAGGTTGTAAGTACAGGGTTGTTCACTCCAACCCCGGAAAGGGAACCAACATCGATTGAAATAGACGTTATATTTGAATGCAATCCTTTGTTAATCACTTTTGATGCTAAAAGTGTCAACTTGCTTTCACGCTTAAATTCCAACAGTTGCTCAAGACGTTTATTTTCTGATACAAGTTGGAGCATGGATTCAACCTGAAGAGATAATCGAAGGTTCTTCTCTCTTAAAAGAGTATTTTCTTCTTCAAGCAAAAAAGATGATTTTATCCATGTCAGGGGAGAATAAAGGAAGGAAAATATATCAAGAGTTTTACCCCTGATCAAATCTAAACTAGCCGATGAATCACCAGTTAAAAGAATGTTTAGTGAAAGACTAAAAAAAATTACAAAAGCAATATGAGGTTTATTCCGAAGAATAGATAAATATAAACTCCTCCCAGCCACCTTACATTAACACATCCTCATATTTCTTCACATTTTCTAAAACAATTCCAGTACCACGTACAACGGATAACAATGGTTCTTCTGCTACATTCACAGGTACATTGGTTCGTTCCCTGATTATTTGATCAATGCCTTTTAAAAGGCTACCTCCTCCGGTCATTATAATCCCTCGGTCAAGGATATCCGAAGCCAGTTCCGGGGGTGTTTTTTCCAATGCATATTTCACTGCTTCCACAATGGAATTTATAGGATCTTTCATTGCTTGACGTATTTCATCGGAGGATACTTCAATTGTTTTGGGAATACCGGAAACAAGATCGCGTCCCTTTACAGAAATAGTAATTGGTTTTATCCTCATCGCAGATCCTACAGATTTTTTGATAGCTTCACCTGTGGGAAGACCAATTTCAAGCTTGTGCTCAGATCGAAACCAAAGAATAATTGCTTCATCCATCTCATCTCCAGCAATGCGGATAGCTTCTTTAGTAACAACACCATTTAATGCAATTACGGCAATCTCTGTAGTACCACCACCAATATCTACAATTATATTTCCAATAGGTTTGCTGATATCAAGTCCAATTCCTATCGCTGCTGCTACAGGCTCTTCAATCAAATATACTTCCCTGGCATTAGCACGTTGACCAGAATCCTTAACAGCGCTTTGCTCCACCGCCGTTACCCCGCTTGGTACACAGAGAACCATCCGAGGTCTTGCAAGTCGGTTTAGATTAATTTTACGGATAAAGCCCTGCAGCATTCCATCCGTCATATTAAAATCCGCAATAACGCCATCTTGAAGGGGACGGATTGTTTCTAAATCCCTATGGGTTTTGCCAACCATGTCCTTTGCTTCCTGACCAACAGCAACAATTTTTTCATCATGGACAGACCGGGCAACAATTGAGGGTTCATTAATTATAATTCCCCTCCCCTTTAACCAAATGAGCGTGTTAGCAGTCCCAAGATCAATGGCAATATCCCCAGACATCCAGTTAAACGTGTTTGAAATGGCACCTAAAAACCCCATATAAACTCAACTAATTATTTTTTATTGTAAAATATCTATCGAGAAAGTTAAGATATTTCTTATTCATTTCATTAAGAATTGTTTTATTCAGTCGGTTTATAAATGCAAGAAGAATGAGTAAGGTTATTATATTTTTCGCAGTTACCTCTTACCTGAATAATTTAGAAATGCTAAAAACAAAAAACCCCGCTCAAAGCGGGGTTTTTTTAACGCATCAACTTTATTTCAACAAAATCATTTCTTTTGTTTCCATTAAATCACCCGCTTTTAATTTATAAATGTAAACCCCAGCACTAACTCGATTACCCTCTTCATTTGTAGCATCCCATTGAATGGTCCTAACACCGGGCTCCTGCATGCTATTCACAAGTGCTTTAACTAACCGCCCAAGCATATCGTAAACAGAAATGGTTACCCGTGAAGACTGAAATAATTCATATTTGATTGTCGTAGTTGGATTAAAGGGATTGGGATAGTTCTGATGAAGAACAAATTGATCAGGCAATCCTGCCTCACCTTGAATAGAAGCCCAACTTTCAAGGGTTGCGGAATAAACGCCTATTCCATGGGTAGCCGCAACAATATAACCATCTTCTTCTCTTCCTACCAAAGCATCAACAACTACATTCCCCATTAGTTCTGTTCCTTCAAGCGCCCAGACAGTGTTATCTCCATCTAATTCATCCGTAGAATAAACCCCTGTGGATGTTCCTAAGAAATAATATACTTCACCTTCATAGGGCATAATGAAACTCGT
>NYYF01000012.1 GCA_002686675.1 Fidelibacterota bacterium | reverse complement strand
ATTCATAACACCCGTACATTACTGATTCCCACCGCAAATCATCTTTTACCTCTTGGAAAAGCTTTTGCTTTTCTTTATAAGGCACATCCTGATATTTTGCGTCTTTATAAATCGACATACGAATCCCTAATTATTTGATTGAACCAATTCTGAAAGACCTTTTTTCCCAAAATATCATATCCCTACCTATCAACCTTCAAACCCCTCACAATGGTTACAGTCGCCAATTTCTTTTTCAGTCATGTAAGATTCAAATCCGGAAATAGCCTCATTTCCACTTACCAGGTCACTGCCATCTTCATCAAAGTTGCTGGGTTGTATGCGAACAATCCATCCCTGTTTATAGGGACTTCTATTCAAAATTGAAGCATCACTTTCAACACTGCCATTAGCAGCAATGATTTCACCAGCGAATGGTGTTTTAACCGGACCAACCCATTTTCCGCTTTCTACTGTGGCAATACTTTTACCGGCCTTTACACTTCTGCCCACTTTTTTTGGTCGGCAATGAATAATATTTCCTGCCATGGACTGGGCAATGTCTGTCATTCCTAGATCAATAGTCCCATCATCATTCTTGTGAATCCACACGTTGAAATCCACATGATATAAAAGTTCATCAGGTAAGATACAATTCTTTAATTCTGCCATTTCACACCTTTACCTAATAGGTTAAAACCAGTTCACTATCAAGGCCCACATCTGTCATATAAGCAGCACCCACGACACCATCGCATTCTTCAATAAGATCCTCTTCTGTCATATCGTGTAACTGTAAGGCGGCGGAACAAACTCTCATTTCCACCTTTGCATCTTTTGCATCTCGAATAAAATCATTGATGGATTTACCGCCTTCTTTAGCAAAAAGGTTTTTAGCAACACCCTTTTTCATAAGCAGTACTCCATCAATCTGAAAAATCATTTCAGCCTCATTATCCATGGCTGCTGCAATATTAGCCATATAAAACGGGGTAGCACAGCGCTGGGGTGTTTCCGGTCCAGAAGTAACAAAGATGGTTACTTTTCCTTCATCAATCATTTGTATCTCTTTCTTTTTATTTTTTTTAAATAAACAGTTGAATATCTGATTCTGCAGCAAATTCCAAAAAGGTAGCAGCACCGCCTATATCGACACCATCTACAAAGTCATCTTTTTCAAAACCGAATACATCCATGGTCATTTGACAACCAATCAGCTTTACATCGGATTCAATACAAATATCGCGTAATTCTTCAATAGTTGCCACACCTTTATTTTTAAAGGTCTGTTTCATCAGGGATGTGGCCATAGTTTCAAAGCCGGGAACATTTCCCATCAGAACATTGGGCATGGGCCATTCAATATTTTGTAAACCTTTTGGCCCGAAAGGCATCTTCATAGGCATAGCCGGATTGGTTGCTGGGGCAACTTTTGCCTTAATATCTTTTTTCAAGAGGGTCAGACCATAAAATGTGAAAAAAACAGCAACCTCCATCTCCATGGCTGCAGCAGTTGAAGCCAAAATAAATGGTGGATAGGCCCAGTCCAAGGTTCCTTTGGATGCAATGAGGGCCATTTTTTTAGGTTCACTCATAACTAACTCCTCTGTCTATTGTTTAAAATTAAATGCCTGTTATTACGAAATTAGATCAGGCTTTTTTGATATAAAAAATGTAAATACCACCTTTTTCAGAATGGGTAACCAACTCGTTTCCAGTTCGCCGGGTCCATGCATTAACATCATTAACAGACCCTGGATCCGTTGCCTCCATTTTCAACACTTGACCTGATTGCATGGCATCCATTTGTTTTTTCGTTTTTAGGATAGGCAATGGACAGTTGAGCCCTTTACAATCCAACGCTTGTTCATGTACCATATCATTCATACTACTTCCTTTTGGTTTTCGATTTTACTAAAGTCAAAATCCCATTCACCCGTATCTAATTTTTCCTGGACTTCACTCATGCAGTCTAGTATTTTGATGATAAAATTATTTGCCAATGAATAAAAATACCGGGTACCTTTCTGACGGAAAGTAACAATATTCCTATCATACATTACCTTGAGATGCTGGCTGGTTACGGGTTGCAGGAGGTTTAATTCCCGTTGAATTTGCCCGACGGTTTTTTCTCCATCTTCAAGGAATTCGACTATTTTGATGCGGTCAGGATGGCCAAGGGTTTTTAATATTCGGGCAGCAGTTTGGATAAATTTTGTTGAAATTTTTGATGTCGCACTCACCATAAGACAGGCATTATATATTATTATTCATATATAAAACAAATACTATGTTTACATCTATTTTTTTTTAAAATTATCATCATGAATATTATTGATCTTCGAAGCGATACAGTTACACTCCCTTCAGATTCCATGAAGAAAGCTATCTCCTCTGCTCACCTTGGTGATGATGTTTTTGGAGAAGATCCAACCGTGAATGCATTACAGGAGCGTGCTGCAGAAATCACTGGGAAAGAAGCAGCCCTTTTTGTACCAAGCGGTACTATGGGGAATTTAGTCAGTATCCTGTCTCAATGTGATAGGGGAACAGAAATTATTCTTGGGGATCAATCTCACACATTTCTTTATGAGGGAGGGGGAGTATCAACATATGGAGGAATTCAATCCAGACAATTAAAAAACCAAAGGGATGGGACACTTGACTTAACTGATATTAAAAATGCAATCCGAACAAAAGATGATCATTTCCCTGAAACTGGAATGATATGTCTGGAAAACACTCATAATCGCTGCTTCGGTGCACCATTATCTATATCCTATATGAATTCTGTATCGAATATTGCAAAAGAACATCATTTGAAAATTCATGTCGATGGAGCCCGAATTATTAACGCAGCAGTATCCTTAAACACCTCAGTAAAAGAGCTGGTAAGTGTTGCAAATTCCATTTCTTTCTGTCTTTCAAAAGGATTATCAGCTCCGGTAGGTTCGTTGGTTTGCGGCAGTCAGAAATTTATTGCTAAGGCAAGGCGAATTCGAAAATCTTTAGGGGGAGGTATGCGTCAGGCTGGTATTATCGGAGCTGCAGGGCTGGAGGCACTGGATACCATGATTGAAAGACTAAAGGATGATCATAAAAATGCTAGAAAATTAGCAGAAGGCATTCAAAATATTGCCGGTCTTTTTCTCAATCTGAATAATATTCATACAAACATTGTGTACTTTGAAATGAAAACTGACAATGGGAAAACCTTTGTGGAAAAAATGGCCGGAAATGGGGTCTTGTTTTTTCAAATAAGTCCTGGAAAATTTCGGATGGTGACTCATTACGGAATAACCTCTGAAGATATTGACAGAGTGCTGAAGCTACTTAAAGATGAGTTATCATAGCTTATGAACGTCGAGTATTTTTTTGTTTGTGGACTTAGGTCAGTATCATAGCCCTATGGGTGGATATGTAACCAGACTCATAAAACTATTACTACTTCAATACTTTATCTTATAGCCCTTATAGTTATAAGTCTTCGAGCTTCAGACAATAGATATAGATTAAAAGTTCCCATGATATTTAAGCCCTACCCAGGTATTTTTATCTGCCAGCCAGTTCCCCTGAATATTATCTCCTGTAGTTTTATATCTGGTGATTGTGAATGCCAGTTTATCATGGATGTTTAGATTTAAGGTTGTAATCATATTCAGTGACGAAATGAACTGAAAAGATAGTTCATAAAAAGGCACATTGCTGATATTGATAAAATCAAAATATTTTACCCTTTCAAGAAATTCAGGTTTTTGGCCGATATTTCCCAAGATATCAAAACGAATGTAAGCACTGATATAACGGCTGAATGAGCGCCCTTTCTCAATTCTTGAAATACCTTCATCTTCTTCGGACTGGAAAAAATTCCGTTCGTAGAGACTTTCTTCGTCTCTGGTCCTGTGGGCAACCTTTAGGTAGTGCAGTCCCGGTGTTGTAGTCATTTTTGCAAAAAAAGGCACTTTAATTGGCACTTCAATTGTGGTAGCCATCAATGCATACATATCCAGGATGTTTATAAAGCGATTATCATGTTCAATGCTATCCGTGTTGAAAAACACTGTATCCTGCACCATACTGCCAATGGTTTTTGGATAAAATGAGAATCCCATGAGCGCATGAAAGTCCGTTCGCGATGAGAATATATTATCAATGTTGACTTTAGAATAAAGCCCTAGATAATCGGGACTCAAATATTTTGCATTTTTCATTGATCCTAGTGAGCCTAAATCAAAATTAACCGGCAGGCGCAGGCCAAATTCTGAATTGTGGGTGGCCACACCAAGTTCTGTCGATCCGGAAAGGACACCAGGCAAACCAATAAGCTCATTACCAATGGACATATTCGTGGCATATTGTATCAGATTGGACCGCATGGAAAAGGACTGCAGGGACATGATAAAATTATTAGGATGCCACACCGAGAATTTGGAGCTGTAGCCAGCCATTAGTCGTTCGTTTTCATCTTTAAAGAAAACGATCTCAGATTCACTGGTTAAGTATTGATTTTTATCGATGAGTACTTGCTGGATATTCTGGCTTAATACCCAGTCCACTCTCTCTCGATCAATAACCGTATAATCAAGACCATTGCCATACCAGATCTCATGGATCTGTTCGGTGTTTCCTTTTTCCTGCACAATAATTATTTGGTCGCTGGGCTGCAACTCACTGATGGTTTCCTCTGTCCCTCCCTCAATAAATAATCCATCACTATCCGCACTATATGCAGAGCGAAGATTGATATAGTCTATGATGGCATCTTCCATCAGGATATGATAAGGCATATGATCCACGGTCCAGGCAACGTATTTTCTGCTGTCCAAGCTTTCTATAATCTTCTCTGCCTCATCCGTTATCATGATCGTTGCTGAACCATCGGAAAATAGNATTTTATCCTTGGAATCCACTGCCCGGAACNTAACTTTATAGGTGTTATCTCCATCCATGTCTATTGGGGATTCAAAATCCGGGTCTCTGATAAATGCTAGTTCATNATCCCTGAGAATCTTGAAGCGTGCCTTATCATCACCACCAACAATCTTATATTTTACGTAATCCTGATCGATNTCTGGATCNTCTGCCATCAGTGTGGCAACGATTTTTCCAGATNCCTCCGAATGGGTGATTGTCATTTCCTTTTTATCAATAAATTGCGGTGCTTCATTAATATTGGTGACAGTCACAACTAGTTCACTAGTAACTTTTTTATTACTTTTATCTTTACTTCTTACCAAAAGTGTATAGCTGTCACGCAACTCATAATCAAAACTGATATCGTTATATAAAAAGCCATCCTTGATGGAGAAATACTCGTTATCACTTTCTCTTTTCTTGGAAAAAGAATAGGTAAAAGTATCATCCAGATCCGGGTCAATGGTAGTCAATTGACTTATAAGAGCACCATCCGGTCCATTTTCAATAACAGTGCTGTTTATTAACTCTANCCCAGTTGGAACATCATTCACGGAAACAATCGTGATTTTAACCCTGGCCGTATCCATGGAAAACCCATTATCAATCATATANTGAAACTCATCCACGCCGTTCACATTTACATTGGGGGTAAAAAATATATTAAACCCCTGTTGATCAACAGTCCCAAGACTGGGCTTGGAAAGTAGTTTCAAGTCCAGGTTATCACGACTGGTCAGCTTATCATTTTTCAGTACATCGATGAGCATTGCTTCATCTTCTTCAAGTAAAATATTATCATTTACAGCCCGAAAATTTTCTGTCTGNCCTGCCACCACAGAAAAAAATATGGTAAAAGAAACAAAAAAATAAAAACGAATATTTTCAATCATTGCACTGAACCCCAATTAAAATTGAACGGACAGGTACGGGGCAATCAGCAAAATGCCACCTTCACCACCGGGGTACCATGTCCAGGCTTTATCTGCATCTGTCTTTAGAGGCCGAAAATCGATACTGCTTCCTTTAGGATACAGCGCACAGTCTAGACCCAGATGGACACTCTTCCAGATATTGTGTTTCAGTCCAAAACCTATAGATTTGAATCCGCTGCCCGATGAATTGAACTGTAAATAAGATTTGCTCTTTTTGTTATCTGTTATANCCTCTAGCTTCACANAAAATCCAATTGCTTCCGANCCATTAATCCGGTCCGTGATGGAGTAAACATCTATTTCATCATNATTTTCTGCNGGATCTACGCGACCATGAACGAATTGAGTGAAAGAGAAACCAGCCTTGATCCGAAGAGAAGCATAAGGCTGGCCAATCTTGATCTTCNTTCTTCTTTTTCCAGGCTTGTCTCGAATGGAAGCATTTGCTGTATTAATTANTTTTTGGTCTTCTTCACTAAGCGATTTTATTAAGAGGGACCCTACTTTTTTTCCATCCCAGACTAGTTTCTTCAGGAATTTCTGGTCGCTTTTACTCAGGTCTGATATTTTTATTTTTACACGTTTTTTATCCTTCTTCCTCCGCAGGACTACTTCCTCTTTTTTAATGCCTTCCCCTTCTCCTGCCTTGCCTCGCTGAACTAACGAAGCATTGATCACATTTCCTGATCTGGATTTCCACTTGCGTCCCTTTTTTGCTTCCCTATGGGCAGAGCCATCCTTGTCCATGACAATATATGCTTTCCCATTTTTAATATTTTTTAAGCGACCGTGATATATNGTTCCTTTTTTTGTTTTCCATATCCTTGACTTAGATAGTTCCTGGACGGCNTTTTTTTTNGCCTTTTTCTGTCCCTTGATACTTGTACCATAATCCGTAAGCACTTTCCTTTCCAAACCAAATGTGTTGCTCCAATAAAACAAACCACTGGAAGCAGGAATGACCAGATGCTTACGACTGAAAGTGTTTTCCACCTCAAAATCAGTACCTATATCCATGTAATTGACCTGACCGCCAAGAGTTTGAGTATCAAACTTGAATCCTAGGCCGTATGCGCCTTCAAGAGGGTGACCAATGCCTACAGCAATATTCCTGGTTGTTACTCCCGGCATGATGAAATACACGCTGGCAATATCATTNGAAAGCCCCAGAATCAAATTTTTTGATAAGTGCCGGTAAAGACCCAGGTCCGGGAAACCAGATTCCAGACGAAAAGCAAGGCTACTTGCTTTATGCCGGACGAAAGCGGTCACGGCAGTAGAAACGTCAAATTGAGCATTTGTCCACCAGAAAGCATCCCGGGCATCCTTAAAACTGCGCTCCTGCAGTATATTATCCAATGTACTGAACATTTCCAGTTCAGACANGTCTCGGCGANTCATCTCTTTCCATTTATATTCCCTNGACATAAGTAGATTANTCAAGGACGGATCCATTTTTTNCACCTGATCCATTAAGAATGACTGATATTCGCCCATTTGGGNGTTTTTGGCTTTCAGCTTTTTCAATTCAACTCCATCAGCTGAAAGNACCATATGGATAATGATCGAATGGGATGCCTGGATAGTATTATCTTCAAACTTATTAGATTCTATAAGCTGGTTGATGTATGCCTCAATGAATTTACTATTGACTATGGGATCCGCAACTTGCCAATAGAGCGATTCATCACTCTGTGAGAAAAGGACTGTTACCGATAGTGAAATAATGAACCTGATTATGTTTCTAGTTATCATAGTATTCGAATTCATTATCAGAAACTGTTTGCTTTTTATATTTATCTATCACTTTGATCTTAATTGTGGTTGTGAACCCGGACTGTGGTTCATCCATCTCAAAACTGTACTTTACTACGCTCCTATTTCCAACTCTCTTCTCTTTCTGCTCTTCCTCAAGCCGTCCAAATACACCAGACAGCGGAGCAACCACATTTTTCCCATTCTTATTGCCATAAGTCGTAACGGTGAGCAATATAGTATTGGTACGTTTTCCCAGGCGTTTAAAGGTCAGCTTGGGCGGTGGAACTTTTTTAACCGTCATATTATGTACAAGATTACGGACCGCAATACCATCAACAAATGTTTCCAGTTTAAGCTTTCCTTCCTTTTTAGGAGTAAACTGTGCTCTGTATGAATTGTATACCTTCGCTCCCATTGCAGTGCCAGATACCTTGACTGATATTCTGTCTCGATCTACATCTTTAATTCTGCTGTCAAAAACAAACTTCTCATCAACGTAAGTTTCATTTTCTTCTTCTGGTGAACTGTATGCTGGGTCCACTACAACAACCTTTGCGCTGGCTAGGCTTGACTTTTTATCTTTTTTCCTCAGGCCGATCACTTCAATGGTGCCGTTATTTCGGCCCATTCCCTTCAGAACTGTTCTGGGTAAACCCTTAATCATTTTTTTCACAAGGTCCTTACCGCTTCCTAAGTCCACCGTGAAATCTTTATCCGTGTTTACTCCCCCAACACTAAAGGGGATTTCCCAGTTAAGACCTCTTAGAACTGTATACTTCTTTTTATCGAATAGCACAAAAAATTCTGACTGCATACCATCCATGTAAATAAGCGTCATCGGGGTATCGAACTCCCGACTGATTGTAAAACTCCCTTCTCTGGATACTTCCTTATTTATAATTTTTAAGAGTTTATCTGTAACCTTATAATCTCCAAAAGCTTCAGACCATATATTGTATGTTACAGTATCAATATCCGGAATGAACTTTACACCAAGTTCAACGTCAAAGGGCTTGTTAAGATAATTTTCTTCTACTGAGTTTAGTTTAACCTTGGCTACATATCGATTCTCACTGCCATCATCTGTGTAGGGCTCAACTTCTACAGAATCAAGTTCCCATATATGTGAGTCATCTACTAAAACAGTATCACCATCTACTTCTACTCTGGATGTTTTAAAACTGGGCTCAAACTTAATGGAGCCCGACTCGTATTGTCCTTCTACGTCAAAGAAAAGCCGATAATAATCCGGATCTTCATAGTTGGATTCAACATTATTTAATTCAATTAAGGTTTCCAGTTTGTCGTTTGCCACATTTTTTAAAATGTCATCCTGACGCTGCATATACAGCCTAAGCTCTCCCTCAATCGCAAATAGACTTATAATTGCACCCAAGTTGATTATAAAATAAACTTCAACTTTTTTCATAATTTATTACCTATTTCTTGATTGCTTTTGACAAAATATCGTTCACCTCTTTTCTGACCTCATCCCGCACTTTTCCACTGGCTAAGTTTGACAATCCTTCTCCCATTTGTGCGACTTTAATAACAGCAGCTGTCAGTTCTGAAATTTCTTTACCATCCATATTGCCAACACTGGCATTACTTTCGCCACCGCCATCAGGCCCAAGATTGTAAATACTATGTGCGTATAACATTAAAAGGAAGAACTCAAGGACTAATCCTCCAATTGATAAATAGGTCATGACACCAATATGGTCCGGATCCAAGGTGGCAAAAATTGACCGAAATCCTATAATGATAAGTAAAAATGCTGCACCACCATAGACCATGGCGGTTCTGGCGTTCATATCTGATCTAATATTCATTTTATTTCCTTTATTTGTTTTGAATTATTAATCGGTGATCTCAATAGAAAAAGAGAAAGAAGTCTCTTGGCCGCAATCTGCCGCCTGGACAGTGACGTTGTGCGTCGTGTCTGCTGATGAAGGCGTTCCATAGATTCTATAAGTGGAAGAATTATAAGATAACCAACTGGGCCTGGTCGGCACAGTGAAGACGAAGTCGTCATTATTTGCATCACTGATACCAAACTGAAAACTGTACACTTCTCCTACTGGCGCAGTCGCTGTATCCTCAGGGACAGTCTCAAACACAGGAGGAAAATTTTCATCTACGCTGATTGCAAATGAGTAATCAGCAGACAGATTCACATTGGGTCTGTCATCTGTAATAGTCAATAATACAGTTTCGCTGGAACCAATATCGCTCTCTGCTGGTGTGCCTGAGAGTACTCCAGAACTGTTGTTGACGTTCAGCCATCCTATACTTTCACTCCCTTCAAAGGTTACAGCATCTCCCTCTTGATCATACCAATTTACGTCGTAATTATATTGACAGCCATGGTGGATTAACTGAATAATATTATCTGTATTTGTAAATTCAGGTGGGTCATTTGGATCCACATTTATTGTAAAGGTTTCAGTGGTTTCCATTGGATGCCCAGGTCTTCCGTCATTTAATGTAATTTGGAAGGTCACATCTTCACCCACATAAGAATGCGGAAGCATACCTGATACTATCCCGCTCATACCATTTTGTTGAAAGGTTAATCCCAGTTCAGAATTTAACGTGGCCTCCAAGGTGCTGTAATCTGCGTTATTTGGGTCAGGATCAGTAAAGGTTATAGTCCAAGAATCGCTTATTTCTTCTTCCCAGGTATCATTAAAAGGTCCATTAAAACTCGGCGGGTTATTTTCATCCACATGTATTGTAAAGGTTTCAGTGGTGGTCATTGGATTCCCATTCCTGTTGTCATTTAATGTAATTTGGAAGGTCACATCTTGATTCATATAAAAATGCAAAAACATACCTGATACTGTCCCGCTCATACCATTTTGTTGAAAGGTTAATCCCATTAAAGAACTTGCTGTGGCCGTCAGGGTGCTGTAATCTGCATTATTTGGATCAGTAAAGGTTATATTCCAAGAATCGCTTATTTCTTCTTCCCAGGTATCGTTCTGAGATCCATTAAAACTCGGGGCTTCATTGGCACGAACATCGATGGTGAAGGATTTTGTTATTTCCAGACCGCCTAGGTCCTGAAGCTTAAGAGTAAAAGATGTATTTGGATTTACATCTGCCGTACTTGGAGTTCCTGTTAGCTTATTCACATCAAGTGTCAGCCACCCGGGTAAATTATCTGATGAAAGCTCATGGCTGTCATCCAAGTCTACATCGCCCCAGGTAATTGCAGATGATTGATATGGTATTCCTTCATCCGCAGTAGCCCCAATAGACGTGTTACCCCAGGTAGGGGATTCGTTCACATTTGTTATCAACACACTAACAGTAAGTGTCCCTTTTTCCTCTGTTGGACTGTCATCTGTAATCTCCATTACAATTTCGGACTGTGTGCTTGATCCATTTTGCGAATGAATGGTTTCATAGTCAATATTTGCAGTTGGTAAAAGTACAACTTTCCAAGTGTCAAGAGAATCCTTCATAACAGTAAAAAGATTTCTGTTATTACCATTTATTTTTTGAGATTGGATTGTAACTAACTTTATTTCATCATCGGGGTTTGTGTCAACAACATCAATACTGCCTAATGTAGTATTGGTACCCTGCAGGTTTTCTGGTAGCTGG
>NYYF01000011.1 GCA_002686675.1 Fidelibacterota bacterium | reverse complement strand
ATGTGTTTTGAACTGTTAATATTTCAATCGAAACCTCCAAGGAGTCCAATCAAATCGACAACACGATTTGAATAGCCCCACTCATTATCATACCAATTCAGTGTTTTTACAAAGTTACCTTCTATAACCCGTGTAAATGGTGCATCAAAAATAGACGAATGCGGATTCCCGATGATATCTGTTGACACCACCGGCAGAGTTGAGTACTCTAATATTCTCTCAAGCCCAGATGTCTGTGATGCTTTCAGGACNACCTNATTGATCTTATCCACAGTTACGGATTTCTTCAACTGAAANACAGAATCAACTACCGAACCGTCAGCCACCGGNACACGCATGGCAATACCNTCAAGTTTCCCTGCCAACTCAGGAAGTACTTTCCCGACAGCACGGGCGGCTCCTGTAGTAGTTGGAATAATGTTTTCAGCCGCAGCCCTACTTCGCCGCCAATCAGAATGCGGAACGTCAGCCAAGCGTTGATCATTTGTGTATGCATGAATCGTATTAATCACACCATATTCAATTCCAAAAGCATCATTCAGAACTTTAGAAATTGGCGCAAGGCAATTTGTTGTACAACTGGCATTGGAAATGATTCTATGGTCAGAGTTTAATCCTTTGTCATTTACTCCAATCACGACAGTGTAGTCGATTTCATCTTTTGCTGGCACCGTCAGAATAATTCGTTTTGCACCAGCTTCCAGATGNTGTTTCAGTAATTTTGTAGTCCTAAAGATACCCGTTGCTTCGACCACTACATCAACGCTTAACTCCTTCCATGGTAGATCAGCTGGATTGTGTTCTGCCAGCATTTTCACTTCGTTTGTAGAAGTATATAGTACATCTTTTTCAGTATGTACAGTATCCGGAAACCTTCCCATTACCGTGTCATATTTCAGAAGATATGTAAGTGCATCATTATCAGCAATATCGTTGATTGCAACTACCTCAAAATTATCTCTGGTATTTAGTATCCGAAAGACAGAGCGTCCAATTCTTCCAAATCCGTTAATTACGATTCTCATGATTGCACCTTCACCCGGTCATCCAGGGTTGCATAGGAGTCAACAACATCAAGCACTCTTTTCCCAAATCCCCAGCCATTATCAAACCAAGATATAGTCTTAACCAGTTTTCCAGCAGCGATCATCGTTGCTTTTGAATCAAACACNAGGGTTTCGCCACTGGCGGTAAGATCACTGGAAACTATGGGATCCTCAGTATAACCTATAAGATCCTTAAATTCACTTTCGGCAGCTTTTTTTACGGCAGCATTCACTTCATCCACTGTGGGAACAACTTTGGGTTCAGTTGTCAGATCAATACATGAANCGTTTGGTACAGGAACATTAAAAGCAACACCACTGAGTTTCCCTTTAAATTTTGGAATCAGGGTTTCCACATAATCGGGGGACCAGGTCTCGTTTGGAATAATATTCTCTACCGCAGAACGGCTTCGTCTCAAATCTGAACGTACGGCATCAGCCAGAGGTTGATCAGAAGTGTAGGCATGAACCGTGGTCATCATAGCCCGTTCAACTCCAAATTCACGGTCCAAAATAGTTAACATCAATGCTAATACCTGCGTGGTCGCAGATGTGGTGGAAATAATTCTGTCACCGGGTTGTATTTCTTTATCGTTTAATCCGGGGATTACAATTCGATCAATTTCATCGATCGGTGGTTTGGAAACAATCACACGTTTTGCACCAGNTTTTAAATGCGGTTCAAGTTCTTTTCTCTTGCGGTATGCGCCAGTTGTATCAAGAACAATATCCACATCATAGGCATCCCATGGAAGTGCCCCCGGTGCACCTCCCACCAAAAGACGGGTCCGGCGGTTACCGTAAACAAGGTGATTATCTTCAAGAATGAAGTCATCTTTCATAGGTCCATGAATTGAATCCCGCATTAACAAATAGTGCAGTGATTCCGGTTCGCCGAAATCGCTTATGGCAACAAATTCATAGTTTGGATTATCGTAACCGATCCGGAAAATATTCCTTCCGATTCTACCAAATCCAAACAATGCGATTCTTACAGGTTTTTTCATTCTGATTAATCTAAAATGACTATGATTTGGTTTTCACCTTAACCAAAAATTATAGTTTACTTTATCTANTATATTATTAAAGTGANNGCCTGTNAACCGCAAGTGGTNTCTATCATCACAGCACAAACCTGATAGGGATCCATATTTGCAGCAGGCCGNCGATCCTCAAGGTAGCCTTTCCCCGCATGGGCCGTACCCATAGGTATACGGACAGATGCACCCCGGTCACTTACACCATACCTGAAATCATGGATACTACATGTTTCATGCAACCCAGTGAGCCGCTCTTCATTATGTGCACCGTATACATCAATGTGTCGTTTGTGTGTTTTCTCTAATTTTTTACATGCGTCTTCAATGACTTTTATTCCCCCATCTTCTCGCATGGATTTCGTGCTGAAATTGGAATGAGCACCTGCACCATTCCAGTCTCCCTTTACCGGTTTCGGATGCAAGGTGGCATTTACACCATAATCTTCACCGAGCCGATAGAGGAGCCAACGGGCAATCCATAATTCGTCTGAAACAGCCAAGGGCCCTAAGGGCCCCACCTGGAATTCCCACTGGCCAGGCATTACTTCGGCATTTATACCAGAAATCATTATCCCGGCTTTCATACAGGATTCCATATGGTCCTCAACAATATCCCGCCCAAAAACTTCATCAGCACCAACTCCACAGTAAAAAGGTCCCTGAGGTGCAGGGTAGCCGCCTTCCGGCCAACCCAGTGGGTTACGACCCTGGAAGAAAGTATATTCTTGTTCAATTCCAAACCATGGATCATGATCTTTATATTTTTCTACTACTTTTCTTAATGGTGCACGCGTGTTAGTAACGTGGGGTGTGCCATCAGCATTGTTAACTTCGGACATCACCAAGATATCATCACCACCCCGAATTGGATCAGGGACAAAATATACAGGAATGAGAGCACAATCACTATCAGTTCCTTCTGCCTGCATGGTGCTGGATCCATCAAAACCCCACTCTGGAATATCAACAACTGTTTTCACGGGTCCATCAATAATTTTTGTTTTTGAACGCAATTTTGATGTTGGCTTATGACCATCTATCCAAATGTATTCTGCTTTAAGTTTTGACATATAATTTTTCTCCTAGGTTTAGCATTAATCCTTCATTTCAATATTTAATTTTATGCTTTCCTTAAAAGTTGAAAGCACAACCCACGTATGTGTCCGCACAACACCTGGCCATCCTTGAATCTCTTTTAAAAGAGATTCAAGTTTACTTGAATTTTGTACACGAATTTTCATTAAATGACTTCCTTCACCTGTGACTGAGTGACACTCCAGCACAGAGTTATTTTTTTTTGACTGTACAATAATATCTTTATAGTGAGAGGATGATGCACTGTCTACAGATATAAACGCAGTTAGATCAAGCCCTAATTTTTTTGAATCTAATTGTGCTGTGAACTTCTTAATATAACCTCCATCCAACAATTTTTTAATCCTTTCAGAAGCTGCCGGGACAGACAACTCTAACTCTTTGCCTGCTTCGCTAGCTGAAATGCGGGAATTATCCTGCAATAGTTTCAAAAGTAAATGATCTTTTTGGTCCAGCATCCTAATAAGAATTTATTAAACATATTATAAATTATAATAATATAATTAATATAATTAATCTATTTTCTTAATTATTTTAGGAATTTTATAACATTTACCATCACTGTTCCTTTTTCCGTGTTGATCCTTTTTAAAAAGATATTTAATTATAATTTAATGCTTGTGCCAATACCAGAAATCCATCCACCTGTCCCAAAAAAATAACCACTAATATCAAAACTATATCTCCCATAAGCATATGAAAGTCCAACACCAGAACTTCCTAAATAGTCCGAGGAAATACTGTTTCCTGTTTTCTGGAAATATTTGTCACTCGACATCCCCGCTCTTAATTGAAACCGGTAGGGTAATTGAAATATTCCACCAAAACGTAACCAGGAAGGTGAGGTTAGTTCATAGCCAATATCTATACTTAATTGAAGTGGCAAATGAGCTAATTTTTTAACAAAACTTCCTACTAACCTAGCAGGAAGTTGTTCGTTTGTTCGTGTATATCGTTTAAATATAAAGCCATAATTCCCCAATGATAATCCAAGCTTTGCATCAAATTCATCAATATACAAAAGAGCCCCTACAGTAAATGTCATCAGAACTGATTGATAGGATTCTAGCTGGCTAAAAAATCCTCCCAGTGTTCCCCCCAAGGCAATTCTATTTCCCTTTCTTCTTTCCCCTACAGAAACAGTCAGCCATTCATCTCCAGAGGTATAGGGTGCTGTTTGATTTCCGTATTCATCATAACCATCAAAAAACCCATAATTCAAATGTCTTAAACCAAAAGAATACACCCTTTTGCTTCGCGGCATGGATAAAGAAATAATCCCCGCCTCTATTTTTGCAGGATACAGCAAAAGTGCAAGATGTAAAGATCCTTTTCTTTCATTTAAAAGTGCTGGATTTTTAATATCGCTTTCTACTGAAAGCATTGAAAAACCCGCACCAGCCATAGCAATACTTTGGGGGTGGTACCAGGTGTTTAATCCCGGATAAGATGTTTGGGAAAACAAAAGTTGAATAGCAAACACTATATAAAAATATAAAAAAAAGATAAATTTCGATTTCATACCTATCTTGGTTTTTCCCTTTGACAACTTAGTTTGATTTACTGTATTGAAACAGGATTTATATCAAGAGAGGCTATAACTCCTGAATGGATCTGCTGATTAATCTCCAAACCAAAATTTTGTTGAAGAAAATGATGGAGTTTTAATCCATTTTGATCTTGAGATTTAGCAGACTTAAAAACAATCTGTACCCGGTACTTACCTCGCAGCCTTTCCCTGTAACATGGAGCAGGCCCAATAATATCCAGCCCTTTATACTTTCCAGATAGCCCCGATCGAACTTTATCAGCTTTACGCAAGACAGTAATTTTTTTCTTACCCGAGAATACCAGATTTGCCATCCAACTAAATGGAGGATAATTCAGTTCACGTCTTTCACTAAGAGCCATATTATAATATTTTTTAAGATTAAGTTTCGTAGCTTGTTTTATAACGGTATTCTCCGCATCATAGGTTTGAATCACAACTTCACCGGGTTTTTTATGCCTGCCAGAACGACCCGATGCTTGATAAATCAGCTGAAACACTCTTTCTCCTGCACGAAAATCAGGGAGATATAATCCTGTATCTGCGTTTATAATACCAACTAAGGTTATGTTTTCAAAGTCCAATCCTTTTGCAATCATCTGGGTTCCCAACAATATATCAATCTTACCTAAACTAAACTTTTTAAGTAAGTTAGTAATAGAGGAAATAGATCGGGCGGTATCAAAATCCAGCCGGGCCAGCCTAGCGCCCGGGAAGGATTCTATAAGAATATCTTCCACTTTTTGCGTTCCTATCCCAAGTAATCCCAGATTATGACCGGAGCAATGCTTACATTGTAATTTGATTACTTTTTTCTTTAAACCACAGAAATGACACTGAAGAGAATTCCCAACTTTGTGGTAGGTCAGCGTCACGTTGCATCTTGGACACATTTCCACTTCACCACAGTCATTGCAACGAAAAATTGGAGAATAGCCCCTGCGGTTCTGAAGTAAAATGATCTGTTCTGATTTATTTAGTCTGTCCTCAATCTTATCTAACAGGAGGCCGGAAAATATCTGCCCGACCTTACCAGCCTCTTCCTGATCCTTTTTCATATCTACAACGTACACCTGTGGATATTTTGCTCCCCCGTAGCGATGAGATAACTGAAGGTAGGTGAATTTCCCCTTTATCTGGTTATAATAACTTTCGAGGCTTGGGGTGGCACTTGCCATAATTACCATGGCTTTATGAAGTTTTCCTCTCATCAATGCCACTTCTCTGGTATGATATTTTGGTGCCGGATATTCCTGCTTATATGAAGATTCTTGTTCCTCATCCATAACAATCAATCCAAGGTTTTTTACTGGAGCAAAAATTGCACTTCGTGCTCCAATGATTACTTTAAAATCACCTAAACAAATCCGTTTCCATGTCCAGGATCGGACAGCCTGGGTTAACTTAGAATGCCATAAAGCGACAGTATCACCAAACACAGCCCTGAAACGACCTGCAATTTGGGGGGTTATTAAAATTTCAGGGAGGAGAATAATCACTGTTCGATCACATGCTAACACTTTTCTGGAAATTTCAATATATATTTCTGTTTTCCCACTTCCTGTAACACCATGTAATAAATGGGAGGAAAACTTTTTCGGGTTCAACATTAATGAAAGGTCGTGTAACACCTCCCGTTGCTTTTTTGTAAAATAAATCTGCTTTGAGATCGGGTCAAATGTAAAGGCGGTTATATTTGGCATCTTGGTCTCTCTAAGCAATTTAACCAACCCTTTCTCCTCCAATCCTTGACAAACCTTTAGAGGACTACTGGCAAAACTCCTCAGTTCCGAAACTTGAATAAAATCTTTATAATTTTTTAATTGATCTAATACTTTAGCTTGGGTTGGAGCATTTTTGCCCAGTTTTCCAAAATTTGCATTATCCCCTTTGGATAAAATACGAACCATCCAAAGTGCAGGGAGATCATACCGGGTGGATAATTTTGAAGGAAGCACTGTTTTTGCAACCCGACCAATTGGGGTGAAATAATATGTACTCATCCAACGGATCAATTTCCAAAGGGTTTTATCCAATACGGCATAAGGATCAACAAGAGACTCTATATTTTTTATAGCTCCTGTAAACACCGGTTTTTGGGGGAAATTTACAATAATTCCGGTCGTTCTTCTTTTTCCCAGCGGTGCAGTGACTCTGGAGCCTATACCAATCTGGCTCCTGAATTTCTGTGGAACAGAATAGGTAAAAATGTTGTAACTGGAAATCGGAAAGGCAATATCTACAAACATACTCATTAAAAATAGGTGTCAAACAAATCATTAGTCAATAAAAACCGATATTGATTTAATATATAAGAGTTTACGTTTTTAAAAAATCATCTTAGCTTAATATTGATAAAAAAATCGAAATCTGGAAACCAATATTCTGTATTATTTTTTGAGAAAACTTCCATCTTTGTCTGTGATATTAGACTCAATAGAGAGG
>NYYF01000010.1 GCA_002686675.1 Fidelibacterota bacterium | reverse complement strand
CGCTCATGTGGCAGGATGGGTTGAGGCAGGTGTATTTGCCGGCACTTCAATCCGTGAATACAGAATTGAAGAAACTTGCCCAAAAATATAAAAAAGCATCTATGTTAGCCTTAACTCATGGTCAACCCGCAACGCCAACTACCTTCGGAAAAGAGCTGGCGGTTTTTTGCGCTCGGCTGGATCGCCAAATCGACCAGATAAAATCTCATAAACTGTTGGGAAAATTTGGCGGGGCTACAGGAACGTGGTCCGCCCACATGGTGGCATATCCAAAAACAAACTGGACTGGCTTTGCATCAAAATTCATTAAGTCACTTGGACTAAACCCCAACCTAATCACCACCCAAATTGAATCACACGATTCCGCCGTAGAAAGCTACCACCAAGTAGTTCGTGTTAATTCCATCCTGGCCGATCTCTGTAGGGATATGTGGTCTTATATCAGCCGTGGGATTTTAGGACAGAATCAAGTGGCTGGGGAAGTGGGTTCGTCCACCATGCCCCATAAGATCAACCCTATCCAGTTTGAAAATGCCGAAGGCAATATGGGCATTGCTAATGCGCTTTTAAATCATCTCGCCACGAAACTACCTATCTCTCGGATGCAGCGGGATCTTTCTGATTCTACCGCTTTACGAAACCAAGGTGTAGCTTTGGGACATTCCTATTTAGCCCTGAAGAATGTTTTAAAGGGCTTGAACCGGATTACTGTTAACAAAATCCAAATGTCAAAAGAGTTGGGTGATCACTGGGAAGTGCTGGCTGAAGCGATTCAAATCATCCTGCGGAAAAGCGGAAAACAGGATGCTTACGAACAGTTAAAAGAATTGACCCGGGGGCAATCCATAAACACAGATACTCTTGCGAAATTTGTATCTAGACTGAAGATACCCGAAGAAGATAAACAAACATTAATGAACCTGACTCCGTCAAGCTATATCGGCCTTGCGCCCAAATTAGTGGATCTTATNTAATGTGCGGTATAGCGGGCATTTATTCCCATAAACCTGTCGCAGCAGAACTCTATGACAGTATCATCCACCTNCAACATCGGGGGCAAGACGCCGCCGGCATAATGACCTATGACGACCGCATGCATAAAGAAAAGGGCATGGGACTCGCCAAAGAAATTTTTAGCAAAGAAAATATAAAANTGCTTACGGGGAATATTGGTATTTCTCACAATCGCTATCCCACTCACGGCGGATTTAGCCACGGAGAAGTCCAGCCCTTNTGGACATCCGTACCTTANGGCATAGCCCTAGGTCANAATGGAAACCTCACTAACTATAATGAATTGGCGGCAGAAGTAACTAAAGAAGAAACGCGATATTTAAACACCACCAGTGATTCGGAAGTTCTNCTTCATCTTTTCGCCGATGAATTGCATCAGGATATTCCACCACAAACTAATGAAGAATTCTTTGAGCTNCTTTGTGAGGCAGCTACCAATATATTTAATAAAGTGAAGGGCGCCTATTCAGTTACNTCCATTATCATCGGCAAAGGGCTCGTTGTTTTNCGTGACCCCCAGGGCATTCGCCCCCTAGTAAAGGGCGAAAGATCTAATGGAAATGGCGGAAAGGATTACNTTTTTNCTTCNGAAAATACTATGTTTTACGCCCTTGGATACGAACCTAAAGGCACGGTGCTGCCCGGCGAGCTTATTTATGTCTCGGAAGAAGGTGAGGTTTTCAGCAGGCGTCTTGTGAAGAAGGAATTTAATCCCTGCATTTTTGAATATGTATATTTCGCCCGGCCGGACGCTACCTTNAATGATGTGAGTGTGTATCGATCCCGTCTTCGGATGGGGCAAAANCTGGCAGAAACATGGAAGAAAAAATATCCCNACAAAACGCCGGACATTGTCATCCCTGCCCCCAGCACCGCCAACACATCGGCTTTGTCCTTTGCCCATGAGTTGGGTGTGCGCTATTCGGAGGGNCTGTACAAAAACACNTTCATCGGCCGAACCTTCATCATGCCTGGACAGGCAGAGCGGAAAAAATCTCTGAAATACAAACTCGTGCCNCAGGAATTAGAAATCCGCGNNAAAAAAGTGCTCATCATNGATGATAGCATCGTCCGNGGAAACACCAGCCGNGAGATCGTTCGTATGNTGAAAGACTTCGGCGCCAAAGAAGTGTATTTTGCCGTGGCATGCCCCCCTGTGAAATCGCCTTGTTTTTATGGTGTGGATATGCCAACCAAAGGAGAGCTCATCGCCGGGAACATGGACGAAAAGGAAATTGAGAAATACCTGGATGTTGACGCCCTGCTCTACCAACGAATCGATGATTTGGTGGAAGCAGTAACCCGGAAAGGTGACCACCATATTGATACGCCCTGCATGGCCTGCCTGAATGGGAATTATGTCGCCAATGACATTGATGATTCCAAGATAACTGAAATGGAAACCATGCGGAACAATGATCGGAATGGTACATAAAATATTAGTCATTGGTTCCGGCGCTCGTGAACATGCCATTGTCCGCGCTTTGGATCGCTCACCCCAAAAAAAAGAAATCTACTGTCTCGCAACTAATATGAATCCGGGCATTGCTGAAATTTGTAATAAGCTCACAGTAGTAAATATTAATGATCCAAAATTTATAGTGAGTTACGCTCAAGAAACAGGCTGTGCTTTGGCCATTATTGGACCGGAAAACCCCTTGGCGAATGGTGTTGCCAATGCATTGTGGGATGCCTGCGTAAAGGTGGTAGGACCTAAAAAAGATTTGGCCCAACTGGAAACATCTAAAGCGTTTACAAGAGATTTGTTGAAAGAATATTACATCCCTAGTGGTCCGAAATATGAAACGTTTGGTTCTATGGATGGCGTTGAGAATTTCTTAAATATGTTGGGCGATAATTATGTAGTAAAGTACGATGGACTTGCCGGAGGTAAGGGTGTAAAAGTGTCCGGCGATCATTTGCATTCCCACGAAAAAGCATTGGCTTATTGCCAAGAATTGGTGGATAAAAGTGGAAAATTCCTCATTGAAGAAAAGTTTGTTGGAGAAGAATTTTCACTGATGAGTTTTTGTGATGGCAATACATTAAAACATATGCCTGCCATCCAGGATCACAAACGTGCTTATGAGGGGGACACGGGCCCCAATACCGGTGGAATGGGAACTTATTCCGACACAAACCACTCTCTCCCTTTTTTGTCGCATGATGATATTACAGAGGCCCATGAGATCAACATTAAAACCGCCAAGGCAGTAAAAGATAAGTTTGGCGAACAATACAAAGGCATTCTTTATGGTGGNTTTATGTCCACAGCAAANGGTGTAAAGCTNATTGAATATAACGCCCGATTTGGGGATCCNGAAGCTATGAATGTGTTGGCGCTTTTAGAATCTGACTTTATTGATATTTGTTACGGCATTGCCAATGGAACACTGGATCAAATTGATGCCAGATTTGCGAACAAGGCCACTGTGTGTAAATATGCTGTTCCGGAAGGCTATCCTTCCAATCCTGTGAAAGGTGAGCCCATTGATGTTTCCGATATTTCTAATCCTAATGGATTGTTTTACGCTTCAGTTGATGTTCAAAACGGACGATTGGTGGAAGCGGGTAGCCGAACCGTGGCTGTGGTGGGTATGGCTGATTCTATTTCTAAAGCAGAGGCTGTCGCGGAAAAAGAATTGTCGTCTGTTAAGGGGCCATTGTTTCATAGAACAGACATTGGGACGGATGAAATTATCCAGAAACGTATCGACCACATGAATTCATTACGATGTTAAAATTAGGTGTTATCGGCTCAACAAATGGTACGGATTTGCAAGTTGTTCTGGATGCCATAGGGTCGGGTGAATTAAATGCGGAGGTGTCGGTGGTACTATCCAATCAGAAAAATGCTTATATCCTTGAGCGCGCTGAAAATTATAATGTGCCGGGGGTGTTTATTTCATCTAAAGGAAAATCTCGGGAAGAATTTGACGCTGAAATGACAGCCGTTCTTCAGGAACATGGTGTGAATCTGGCGCTACTCATTGGTTTTATGCGGATTCTTTCAGCAGAATTTTGCCGGAAATGGCAGAACAGACTGTTAAACGTCCACCCATCACTTTTACCGAAATACGCCGGGGGAATGGATACCAATGTCCATGAAGAAGTATTAAAAAATGGAGATACAGAAACGGGCTGTACGATCCATTTCGTCACCGATGAGGTGGATAGGGGGCCAATTTTAATTCAAAAAAAATGTGCGGTGGATTTCGATGATACAGTGGACACGCTGAAAACAAAAGTACAACAATTAGAGGGCGAATCTTTTATAGAAGCAATACAATTAATACAAAACAATTCCCATGTTAAATAGTCCTGCTTTAAATCAAGACCCAATCAAAATTAATCGAGCGCTCATTTCCGTCTTTGACAAAACAGGTGTGGTGGAACTTTCTCAATCTTTACACAAACTCGGTGTCGAAATTTTGTCCACCGGTGGAACGGCAAAGACACTCCGGGATTCAAATATTTCCGTCACTGATGTGAGCGACTATACCCAATTCCCGGAAATCATGGATGGTCGCATAAAAACAATCAATCCCATGGTTGAAGGTGGAATTCTGGGCCTGCGGGATAAACACAGTAAGGATGCTGTTGCAAATCAAATTCAATGGATCGACCTTGTGGTGTGTAATCTTTACCCTTTTTCAGAGACCATTTCACAGGAGGACTGCGACCTGGCTCTGGCTTTAGAAAATGTAGATATCGGAGGCCCAACTATGATCCGATCCGCTGCAAAAAACTTAGGCTGGGTCTGTGTTGCGGTGGATCCTGCAGATTATTCGACGATCATTAATGAGTTGGAATCGGGTGAAATTTTATACGAGACGCGGCAAAAATTATCAGCTAAAGCATTTGGGCGCGCGGCCCAGTACGATACTATCATTCATAATTATTTGAAGAATAAAAATCTATCAGATGATTTTTCCATAACCTTTAAAAAACATTCTAAAATGCGCTACGGGGAAAACCCGCATCAATTCGCCGCTTCCTACAAAATACCCGGGAATAATGATCCGAACATTCTGAATGCAACTATTCACCAGGGCAAACAGCTCTCTTACAATAATATAATGGATGCGGACGGGGCATTGGCCTGCGTGAAAGAATTCGATGAGTGCGCTTGTGTTGTGGTCAAACATTCAAACCCCTGTGGCGTAGCCGTTGGCGATGCTCTTCTAGATGTGTATACACGTGCCTTTAACGTTGATTCTCTCTCAGCTTTTGGCGGAATCATTGCCTTCAACCGTACCTGCACTATAGCAGTTGCGGAAGCCATCACTTCTGTATTTGTGGAAATTGTATTGGCGCCCAGTTTCGATCCGGAAGCTTTAGAGGTTTTTAAAAAGAAAAAGAATCTGCGCGTATTAGAAATTGGAAAATTCGGGAAACGTACTAAAAAGATGGAAGTGCGGAATATAGATGGGGGTCTGTTGGTTCAGAACGTGGACACAAAAAATCTGACCAAAAAAGACCTAACGGTGGTGACCGAAAAAGAACCAACAGGTGCTGAAATTAACACTGCTTTGTTTGCGTGGAAAGTTCTTCGCCATGCTAAGTCCAACGGCATCCTGATTGCAAAAGACAACACAACCGTGGGACTCGGAGCTGGTCAGGTAAGTCGCGTAGACGCGGTTCACATGGCCTTAAGAAAGGGCGGAAAAAACTTGAAGGACGGAGTCTTGGCCTCCGATGCTTTCTTCCCTTTTCGGGACAGCATTGACGCCATTAAAGATTCAGAAATTAAGGTGGTCATACAGCCGGGTGGGTCAATTAGAGACCAGGAGGTGATCGATGCCTGTGACGAATATGGCATTGCCATGATCTTTACCGGAACGAGGTGTTTTAAACATTAACTGGGTAAATAATAATTTGTAATAATACCATCAACATTTAATTTTTTCAGCCACCGCTTTCCCGGACGGCTATCAACGGTCCACACATTCACGGCCTGTCCCCGTTTGTGGGCTTGGTTTACGAGCGCCCTGGTTACTATGCCACCTTCCGGGTGAAGACAGTCCGGGTGAAAAAGGTTTATTGCCCAAAGGTGTTTTGTTGTCGTAAACAAATATCCTGTAATAATTTTAGGTGCAAATAGTTTTACGGCCCAAAGAGCAGCTGGATTAAATGTTGATATAATTATTTTTTGAGTAATCTTTTTTGACTTTATCATCTTGGCTACCCTTACTGCAGTACCAATGTTCCACAGGTTGGCTGGTTTTATTTCAATGTTTACTAAAACATTTGGAGGAAGTTTTTTTACCACATTATATAGTGTGGGTATTTCACTGGTTTTATTTGGGTGAGAATAAATACCTGTTTTTACCAGTCTGGCTTTTTCATAGTTTATCTCATCAAGAAACCCTTGTCCGTTTGTTTCTCTTTCTAAATCAATATTATGTGAACAGACAACTACTTTGTCCTTGGTGCTACAGACATCAACCTCGATAGCCTCGAAACCTATGTTAATTGCATTTTTGAGTGATTCTAGCGTGTTTTCGGGGATGTTAAACGGTGTTCCTCTGTGAGCTATAAATAGTGGCGATAAACCAAAAATATTTTTTGTATCCACAGGTTCCCAGAAGAATATATGTCTGATAACTACAGCTGTCGCAATAATTATAAAAACCAGTGCCACAATTATTGCTCTGGAACTAAAACCAAACGTTTATAATTTTTGCTTTCTCTAATAATTTTTTCATCAAACGTAGTGATCCTGTACCTTCCAAAATGATAAAGCTTTGCCTGATCTCGATAGTGCGGACTGTTATAAAGACCAGATTGTCCTGTGGGCAAAATCATGTTTGTTCCATTCAGGTTGCTAAAGTCTACAATTCTACGCATGGAAGCACCTGCTGTTTGTTTGAATGGTTTGTTGAATGAGTATCCGCCTGCATTGGGGGTTTTGTCTGATCCTCCGGACAGGAAGGGGCCCACATTAAATTTAAACAACCAGTTTAATATCTTTATTTTTCCCAAAACATGGGGATGGGTCAAACTGTGTTCATTCCCCCACTCCCAGCTGTTGGGGTTAGGCCCAGCCCGTTCTTCCAGTTCGTTCACAGCCTCTTTCAAGGATCTTTTTAGGATTTCATCTCTAGATTCAACAGTTTTTTCCGTCCGAACATCATCAAACCATGAAGATTTATCTTTTTTTAAGATATCTCGCAAGTTCCTTGAATGCAAATATTTTAATCCTATAAAGGCCTCTAAATAATGGTCACCAAGCAAAGCCATTTCGTCACCATAGATGTTTCTAATCAGCTTGTTTATTGCTGAATGAAATAACAATGTCGCGGCAGATTTTATTGATTCCTCCCCTTTCCAGTTTTTAAGCAGACCATAGGCCTTTTTTAAATTTTTTCTTTCTTTTCCGGTTTCTGTTGCTAAAAAATATGGGGTTATTTCTCTGGCAAAGCGCGATGTAACATCTAATTGTATTGACCTCATGTCTTTAACAGTGGCGTTTTCAAGCGCTTGAACTCTTTCCAAAATCCGCTGAACTCTGCTCGGGTCAGCCCAAAGCCCAGAAATATAATATGGAAACGTATTATCAATGGTTTTGTTGTTTGCAGTAACAATATAGCCCTGTTCTGGATTCAACAAATAGGGCATTTCAACAAACGGGACCTTTCCAAACCAATCATATGTGGGATCATGGCCTGGCCTTGGTATCAGGCTTTCTCCCTTTTTCCGGAGAGGTATATATACTGCAGCACGCCAGCCAATATTCCCATGAACATCTGCATAAATCATGTTTTGCCCCGGAACTCCAAAAAGGCTTGTGGCTTCAGTAAAGTCCTCCCAGTCTTTCATGAGATTAAGCTTAAAAAACCCGTCAATTTCACTTGTGATCCAGTGCCCTGTCCATGCTATTGATACTGCTGTTTCTTGTCCTTTTAAAAGCGGATGAATATCGCTGACTATAGGACCATGATGTGTCATTCTAATTACAACAGTTGTATCCGCGCCTTCTTTAAGGGGAATGGTTTCCTTGATTAGTTCTACGTCCAACCATTCGTCCCCTTTTTTATATTTGTTTGGATTATCAGGATGCATTGTTTCAATAAAAAAGTCAACGTCATCTACCATACTGTTAGTAAAGCCCCAGGCACATGTTTCGTTTTGTCCGATAATGGGGACCGGGATTCCTGCTATACAGACACCACTAACGTTGAACCTGCCTCCTTTTAGGTGCATTTCATACCACCTTGCTGGTTGAGCAAACTCCAGATGAGGGTCATTTGCCAAAAGGGGCTTCCCAGTTTTGGTCAATGCGCCAGAGAGCACCCAGCTGTTTGAGCCTATATCTGGTGACCTAAAGTGTAAAATATCTCGAATAAAAAATTCGTTTTCTAGAATTTTATTATAAACGACTTTGGTCTCTTCTTTTTTAAGGTGTTCTGATATTGTTGGTTGTGTTTCGCTATATCCTGGATAGATTTCCGCAAGCTTATTCATTCCAAAAAACTGTGCTACAGCACCATAAATAATTTCTGCTTTCCATGAAGATTGAAGCTCGTGTGCCATCATCCGGGCATATCCAACAACATCAGATGGTTGCCAATATTGTGGTTTTATGCCTAGAATTCGGAACTCCAAGGGCAGGTCGTCTCTCGTTTCGTCGATCCAAAGGTTGATTCCTTGACAAAAGGATTCCATTATCTTTTTTGTTTCCAAATCCATCTTTTCTGTTATTTTTTTTGAAATGTCATGAATCCTCCATGTACGTAAATAAATATCTGCAGAAAGATATTCGTCTCCCAAGATAGATGCCAACTCTCCCCGAACGGCATTTAAAACCATGGACATTTGAAACAACCTTTCTCGAGCAGAAATATATCCTGCAACTAAAAACAGGTCTTTTTCGTTCTTTGCAAAAACATGTGGAACCCCAAATTGATCTGTAAATACTTCTACTGTATCCTTTATTTTTGTCATGGGGAATGTTCCCTCATATACTGGCAATTCTTGTGTGAAGAATATCCTTATCATCACAAAACAAAAAAAACCTAAAGAGAAAAGAAATAAAAGGGTTTTAATTAAACGTTTGTTTCTTAGTTTCATCGGTTATTTAACTTTAAACTGGAATTGAAAAATTCCTTCCTCTGCGATAACAGGAACCAATCTAACGAAAGAGATTGATATTTCCTTTTCAAGTTTTGTAAACAATCTAATCCCTCTTTTAAAAACCAGGGGGTGAATCGTTAAATATAGATGGGTTAAATAGGAAGAAAATTTTGAATAGGTTTTTCCTCCCCCAATAACAAAACATCGTTTTTGATCAATTCTTCTCAAAATATCCGCTGGATTATCTGTTCTATTAACAATAATCATTTCTCTACCTGGCAAACCATCACTCAGCGTTTTATGCGTATTTGAACCCATAATAACTGCACAGTTCTTAGTTTGTTTTTTAAATAAAGGCAGATCTTTAGACCATAGTATTTTTTCTCTGCTGTGCCTTGCTATGTAACCGTTCACAGTAACAGCAGCAATTCCGATGACCTCAAGGGTTTTTGGGGAGGGGCTATCCCTTGTTTTGTTTATGATCAAGGGCCGTCAATATTTTGTGCTCTAAAAAATCGCGGTGAATATTTGTTTCCGAATTAGTTCGTGATCTCTTAGAAATTAACTTCAAAATATCTTTAAGATTTTTCAGGGCAGATGCTTGTGATAAATAATCATAAGAAGACTCTTTTTTCAGCCCTGAAATTGTAATCAATCTATTGACATATTCAGCCTGAAGATTTTGCCTAAAGGTATTAACCACGGTTTTTGAATCTTCCTGAAACACTGCGTTTGTCAGGTCATTCAACATTTCATTGAGCGTATATTCATTTCCATATAACTGTGAGTCGCTTAGTCTTTTTAAAACATTTACATGAACTAAATGATTCAAAGCTGATTTTTGAATACCCAGTATTATTTCATGGATTTTTGGGTCTTCTGTTTTTCCATAAAAATTAAAACCACGCCTTTGCTGTTGAAGATAATTAGCAAGAGCATCCGGTATTTCAAAAGATTTTGGTGAAAACAAGAGATTCTCTAAAACATACATTGCATATTTTTGAGTTTCATAGGAAACTGGCTCATACGGTAAGCCGGCACCTTCTTGTCCAACAAAAGAGCGATCAACATAAACACCCCCAACAAACCGGGAAACTGTCGTTACTGAATTTCCATATTCTCTGATTAAAATATAAAAAGCATCTCTCAACCTGTGGTACGATTCTCCATCAATTCCAAACTTCCTACTCAGGCTTTCCATAAGAATATTTATTAATGCAATTCTTCTCTCTGAATATTCAATCGGATTGTTTGACATATCGCCTATCATTACTCTTGGGTCTATCCCCTTTCCTGGCGATCTCATATCATCAGCATCATTACCAAAAAGGAGCTCTGGGTTAGTAGACCGGGAAAGAATTTCATCTAATCTGATTTTTTCCTGATCCAAACCCTTAACTGATGGTGAATACCCAAACTCAATAGCCCAATCATCATAGGTACCAGGCACAGTTGAATAATATTGTCCTTGTTTTTCAGTGTCCAACGACAAATTTACTGGAGTGTAATCCATGACAGACCCTGTAAGACCAACCTTCTCTGTAAGCTCTTTGTTGTGAATATCAACATTGTTGTGAAGGTGGCTGGACTTGAAATTATGGTTCAGCCCAATTGTATGGCCAACCTCATGAAGAACCAGTCGAATCAAAGACTGTCTTACTAGTTCTTTTTTTAACCAATCTACATTGCTTCCAAAATTTAGAGCAGTCATTCCAAATAAATTTCCCTGATGAATGAATTCTCCCGCACTACAGCTATTTACATCCTCATCAAAGAGTTTCGATTTGTATAGAAAATCATATTTTACACGGTTTGTGAAATAAATATATTCCAGCATAATATCTGCACCTAGTATTTCACCTGTTCTCGGGTTCACGAAGCTTGGGCCATATCCTCCAAAAGGCGGGTTTGGAGAAGATGTCCAGCGCAACACATTATATCGAATATCCCCCGCATCCCATGCAGCATCGTTTGGTTGTGTTTTTACTTGAACTGCGTTGATAAACCCGGCTTTTTCAAAAGATTTGTTCCAAGCCAACACACCTTCTTCCACTGCGGGTCTGAATTCAGTCGGGGTTGTATTTTCAATCCAGAAGACAATCGGTTTTTCTGGTTCTGACAGTTCCTCTTTTGGGTT
>NYYF01000009.1 GCA_002686675.1 Fidelibacterota bacterium | reverse complement strand
GGTAAAACCAAATTCGTTTGCTAAATCTGTCCCTGGTGCACAAGTCCCAAAATGATCTAGTCCAATCTTAATTCCATTTTGTCCAACATATTTTCCCCACCCAAGAGTCACTCCTGCTTCCAAGGACACTGTTAAACATCCCCGAATTGGAATGACTTCATTTTTGTACTCAAGTGATTGCTTATCAAATAATTCCCAGCAGGGCAAACTCACAACCATAATTTGTTTATCCGTCATATTTTCTGCCACTTTCAGGGCTAAGGACACTTCTGATCCTGTAGCTATCAAATTAATCTCAGGTTTTGCACATTCCTTGATTATATAACCACCCCTACGAACCCCCTTTTCAATTTTTTTAATGGATTTCTGAAAGACCGGCACACTCTGTCTGGTTAATAAAAGAGCACTGGGATTGTTTTTGGATTCCAGCGCTAATTTAAAGCAAATAGCCGTTTCTTTAGCATCAGCAGGACGGAATACCTGCAAATCTGGAATAGCTCTTAATGCCATGGTATGTTCCACCGGCTGATGGGTGGGACCATCCTCTCCAACATAAAAAGAATCATGGGTAAATTCATGAATGACCCGAATCTTCTGCAGTGCACCNAGACGCAAAGCAGGACGGCTGTAATCAGAAAAAACAAGAAATGTTCCTCCAAAAGGAATTATGCCGGAATGAAGAGCCATNCCATTTAGAATTGCAGCCATGGGAAATTCTCTTACTCCAAATGCAAGATTGCGCCCAGAACGATTATCTTTCTGAAAATCTCCATATTGTTTTGCAAANCCACCTGTATAATTGGACGGTTCAAGATCTGCAGANCCCCCGATAATATTTGGAAGTTGTTCCGCAAATTTTTCCAGTGTTGTTCCAAAAGCTTTTCGTGTTGCCAAAGAAACACCATCATCAAATTCNGGAAAGTCTAATTNAGGAANATTGCCCTCTATTACCTGAGTCCATAATTGATTAAAANCTCCATCTTTCCTAACGATTTCCAACGATTTTTTCCAGTCTTTCACTTGAGTTTCTAAATCCGAAAATCCTCTCTGAAAATACCTTTTGACTTTATTTGGAATAAAAAATGATTCTGGAGGAAGCCCCAGCAATTCTTTGGATGCATCAATCTCAGCCTGCGGAAGGGGTGATCCATGGGTGTTATGGTCTCCCTCCATAGAAGCCGTTCCTTTTGCCATAACAGTCTGNCCGATGATAATGCTGGGGCGATTAATAACCTGAGCCTTCTGAATTGCCTCCCGTATNGCGTGATGATCATGACCATCAATTGTTTGAACATGCCAATCAAATCCTTCAAATACAATTGCAATATCTGTTGATTCAGATCGATTTGTTTTTCCAGAAATCTGGGCTTTGTTTGAATCATAAANCATGATCAGTTTTGACAATCTCCAGTGTCCGGCCAAGGCAGCCGCTCCAANTNCAACCGGTTCCTGAAGATCTCCATCACTNGCCAAGACATAGGTGAAATGGTTAAGTAAATTAAATCCATTTTTNTTATAAAGATTATCNAGAATTATTTCCGNAACCGCCATGCCAGTTGCCATTCCAACACCTTGTCCAAGAGGTCCCGTGGTAGCTTCCACACCCGGGATCTCCACTTCTGGATGACCTGGTGTTTTACTGTGGAGTTGACGGAAATTTTTTAAATCATCAATCGTCAATCTTTCTGAAAGATGTAATAACGTGTACAGGAGCATTGACTCGTGTCCCGCGGAGAGAACAAACCTATCCCTGGCAATCCAATCAGGGTCATGGGGATCCTGTTTTAAAAATTCAGTAAATAAAATATAGACAAAATCTGCTGACGACATTGGTCCTCCAGTATGACCGGAGTTCGCCTTTCTGACACCATCCATTACCAATCCCTTAATCACGTTGACAGTGAATAAGTCTTTTTCCTCTGTCAACCAATCATTAAAAGTTGATAATTCACGAAATGTTCTCATGTCACACCTAAGGCCTTAAATTTCNGNATTGTTTGTACNGGGTTTTCAGATTGAAAAATTTCCGATCCTGCCACCAATATTTCTGCCCCTGCTTTCGCTATTTCTTCAGCATTTGTCAATTTTATTCCACCATCTATTTCTATGAGTATTCTATCCCTGAGACCAAATTNTANCAATCTCTGGTGGATATCTTTGATCTTTCTAGTGGAACTGGGAATATATTNCTGTCCGCCAAATCCNGGCTCCACGCTCATNATAAGAAGTAAATCAATCTGATCCAAAAAAGGTTCTATCATGGAAAAGGGAGTTTGTGGTTTTAAAGAAATTCCAATCTGTTTATTTGTTGATCGGATTAAATCAATGACCAGCCCCGGCTCNTCCGCAGCTTCTACGTGAAAAGTAATTCCATCTGCACCTGCATCTGCAAATGGCTTGATTAAATCTTCAGGATGCTCTACCATAAGATGTACATCCAGAAATATTTTTGTCAAAGGTTTTATAGATTTTACGACGACAGGTCCAATGGTCAANTTTGGNACAAAATGATTGTCCATTACATCCACATGAATGTACTCTGCCCCNCCTTTTTCGCAAATATCAAGGGCAGAATGCAGATGTGAAAAATCTGCAGATAAGATGGAAGGTGCAATTTTGATAGGATTTTTCGCCATTTATGCCGGTGGAGTTTACCTCTGCAAGATAAACATTTTCAATGACGAATCTTTAATCCCACTCAAAACCTGCAGTTTTCCCTGTATTTAAATTAATCTCAATAGAATTGTAGTCCTGTAGCTCCGGTAGGAAATAATACAACATTTTAAATTCCATCTTCTCATCTATCCAGACAGAATCCGGAGGTCCTAACGTCTCCACAACCAGTTTTTCTGATGGATATTTTTCCAGAAATGTCCAGACAGTGTAATCACTTTCATGTCCTTGAGGCAAATCCGACGAGATGCCGTTATCTACCGGACTTGATGGTGGTGACGAACAACCTGATAATAAAATAAAGACTACTAAAAGAAATTGTTTCATTCCTCGGAAAGTAAGGATGCAAGAGGAGACAATCAAATAGTGGAATATCAATTTTTATCCTGATGTACACAAAATTTATATTAGATTGTTTTTTTCAAAGGAGATAAATAATGTCTGAGACACAACCCAAAAAACACTTTTATTCTGATGAAGAATTTTACACCAGTCCTGAGGCAAGGTCGCTTCGTATTCTATCTGAATATCTTGGACCACGCCAACGGTTTTCACAAAATCATATTGAGGACACCATCGTTTTTTTTGGTTCTGCACGATTGGTTTCGAAACAGAAGGCAGAACAGGCCCTGAAAAAAGCGTCTAAATCCCCTTCCAGACAAATGCGGAAAAAACTTGAACACGATTTAACTATGAGTCAATATTATGAGGACTCAAAAGCCTTAGCAAAAAAATTAACTTATTGGAGTAAAAAGAGAAAAAACTCTAAACATCGATACATCATCACCTCTGGTGGAGGTCCCGGAATTATGGAAGCAGCCAACAGGGGAGCTTCCGAGGCAAATGGACTGACAATCGGTTTAAATATCACTGTGCCCCATGAACAATCCGGAAACAAATGGCTTACCCCAGAGCTCTACATGGAATTTCATTATTTCTTCATGCGAAAATTCTGGATGGCGTACCTTGCTAAAGCTTTAGTAGTATTTCCCGGCGGTTTTGGAACCCTGGATGAATTGATGGAAATCCTGACTTTGATCCAGACTAAAAAAATAAAGAAATCCATACCCATTGTTCTCTATGGAAAAAATTTCTGGAATAATACAATAAATTGGGAATATCTCATAAAAGCAGGAACTGTGTCCAAAAAAGATTTAGATCTGTTTACTATTTGTGATTCCGTGGAAGACGCATTTACGTTTCTTACCACTAAAATCACCGGTACTCACACCGGACCAAATTTCTAACATTTATAATAAGAAATACAATTTTTTACCTTTCATTGTACTGAATAAATTCAAATAAGAAAAAAAATATTTTTAATAATTCCTTTATTTGAAAGAATATTCCTCTGTGTGTTGCTCTTTCCCCATGTTCATACATATAGGATATTAGCAAACGGCTATCTGCCAAGCTATCTGCCAATTTTATTGATTCCGTATAAGGAGACATAGCATCATTAGCTCCGTGAATGACAAATACCTTTTGAACGACCTGGTCACACCAGTATTTTGGAGAAATACTGATAAACTCATCTTGTAAATTTTTCCAAAATAAATCTATGATTCTCTCAATTTCAGAGTTGATCTCTCCTTTAAGTATATGAGTGATCAGTTCCTTCTCTTTCTCTGAGATTTTTTCCAATTCTGTAGTAATGCCCTCCTGATCTTCTTGTGCACTTAGTTTGAGAATCCTTTGAGTAGTTATTGTATCATATCCCACATCTACTCTGGATAAATAGTTATGAAACAGTACAATTAAACCCCATTCATCTGCCTGTATTATTCTTTCAACTCCGTTAACAACCTCTAGTTTTCCGGTTAAAAGAAAGCGTAGCGCAGTTTCAATAGCATAATAGGTGCCATATACCAGCATTGAGTATGGTGGATGTTTTTGGAACTCATTTCTCAGGCTTGCTTTAAGAACCATGGCACCTCCAAAACTGATCCCTATTACAATTATCTTATTTTTATGTACATTTTCCCTCGTTTGTACCCATTGAAAAAAATGTCCTATCCAACTGATAATTTCAGAGGAAATTATTAACTTTTTCAAAGGAGGAATTCTTGGTAAAAATACCAAATAACCTGCATTCGACAGTACCTTAGCCAGCAAATTCATTGTAGGATGTTCTTCTGCAGATGGCGATGCTCCTGGATAAATTATTACTGTATGCTCAGTGGAATTTTTTGGATAAAATACCCGCATTGGTGTGCTTTCCTTATTCAGACCGGGATATGATTCGTTCGAGTGAACCAATTTCCTTAAATGTGAATTTTCTCCTCGAACTAATCCGGTGATGATCTTGGCAGTACGAAAAAATTTATTTAGTGTACTTGCCATTATTAATATTTCAGAAGAGAAAAACTAAAAATTATGTAAAGATTTATCTAAAATACTTTAAAGGTCAACTACCAGTGTAATATTTTTTCCATTTCGCAGCACATCTACATTGATCCTCTGTCCCGGTTTACATTCTTCCAGTCTATACATATAATCGTAAATATTTTTGACTGGCTTCCCATCCATTGCAACGATTACATCTCCCTTTTCCATGCCGGCACGCTTTGCTGGTTTATTGTTTATAACACCATCCACCCGGAGTCCTTCTCCTTCTTCGGATGAATAGTCCGGCATGATCCCAAGTGTAACTTTGAATCGGCGCCTGCCGGACGGTTGTTCTTTTGGACCTGCTTCCTGGTATACCAGCGATTCCGGTACATTTGCTGCCTCAATTATTAAATCATGCACAAATTCCGCAACTAGTTTTTCTCCAGAAAGATTGATTTTTTCCATATCATCTTCGGGGGTATGATAATCTTCGTGAACACCTGTAAAGAAAAATAATACAGGGATATTTTTTATATAGAAAGATGTATGATCTGATGGGCCATACCCTTCTGAAGAAAGTTTTACATTCAATTCTTCTCCTTCAGAAAATCGCTGGACAAGGTCACTTAAACCAACAGCAGTACCGGTTCCGCCAACTGTTATTGCTTTTGTGGTCGAATCCAAGCGACCAACCATATCCAGATTAAACATCAATTTGATCTTTCCTAAGTCTACCAATGGATTATTTACAAAATATTTAGAACCCAACAGTCCCATTTCTTCCGCTCCGAAAGAAAGAAACAGGATGCTTCTTTTCAATTTTGTTTGTTCTGCTTTCAGTTTTTCTATTATTTCAAGGATGGCAGCAACTCCCGAAGCATTATCATCTGCACCATTATGAATTGCCAATGTATCCGGTCTTCGCGAACCGGAATGTGCACCTCCAAATCCCAGATGATCATAATGAGCACCGATAACAATAATTTCCTCTTTTAACTTCGGGTCACTTCCGTAGAGAATTCCTGCAACATTCTGAGTTGTAACCGTTTGCTTTACCAGATCGGTTGATGCGGTAATTTCTTCCTGTACGATAAAACTAACCGGTTTTCTGTCGCCGATCAAACGCTGTTCCAGTTGTAAAATAGTATAACCGCTTTCCTTGATGATTCTATCTGCTACAGATCGTTTAATGTGAATTGCATGAATCGCTGAACCGCTTTGGCTTTGATCATACACAAGTGGAATCAGCTCATCAGTTCCGTCAAATTCCGGGCCCGATAAAAACAAAATTCCAGCTGCTCCGTGATCACGGGCTACCAGGGTTTTTTTCCGAAGGGAACTGTATTCAGAAAACATACCATGGGGATTGTCCTCCGGGTCGCCTCGGAGCAGCATAACCCATTTCCCTGTTACATCTAACCCGCTATAGTCGTTCCATGAAACACTGTCGGTTTTGATATCAAATCCATATCCTGCAAAGATGACAGGTGCGGTTATGTCCCCGTTTTCGGAAAAAGAAAGGGGAGTAAAATCCTTTTCTGCTTCTCCCTCAAAGTCTTTAAACCTGAAAGTATTATTCTCTCCGGCACT
>NYYF01000008.1 GCA_002686675.1 Fidelibacterota bacterium | reverse complement strand
CCTCCCGCTGCCAGGGAATAAGCAGTAGACCCGGTAGGCGTGGATACAACCAACCCGTCTGCTTTGTAATTGGCAATGACATGATTATTGGCCTGCAATTCATAAACCAGCATCCGATGGGACTTGCCTCTATCGATGACCATATCATTCAAAGCAAAAAATGTACCGGACTTCCCTCCATTGTACACTGTGCTTTTGAGAACTATTCTTGGCTGAACGAGATAATTTCCTGCAACTACCTGATCCAGTTTTTCAAACATTTGATCCACATTCACTGCTGCAAGGAAACCCAGCTCACCCAGATGAATTCCCAGGAGAGGAACATTTCGATCCCCAACAGCGCGTGCAAGGGAAAGCATGGTCCCGTCTCCACCTAANGNTAAAAGGAAATCAAGTTTGAAAAAGTCCTCAGCAGATTCAATCAACTGGTATGNAAATGTCTGGGAATCTTCCATGTTATCTCTAATCCTGGTGGTNAGGTGAACTTCAAGATTTTTTTCCTCTNTCCAGGAAATAATGTCAGGAAGCAATTNCCAGAATGCCGGTTTCTCCGTATTTCCCCAAATTCCAAAACACTTAGGNACTTTCATCAAAATCCTCCAGAGAAAATTGTCCCTCGCTTTCTTTCACCAAGGTCTTAATAGCCTGTTCTGCTTGATCCAACTTTGCCCGACANGCTTCAGCCAATTTCACTCCTTCCTCAAACAGTTCCAGACTTTTTTCAAGAGATTCTTCCCCGGTCTCAAGCTGGGTTACAATGTTTCCCAACCGTTGAAATGCTTCTTCAAATTGAATTGTTTCTTTTTTCTTCACCATAACAGAAATTAAGGATAAAGGATTATGAAATAAGGAAAAAATTCCAGGGGAAATTGGTCTGTTTTCATCGAATGTATTATTTCTCCTTCATATCATTTGTTTTCACCGCAGAAAATTNTCCCCGTGCAGTCTGGACCTGAAATGGATCACCTGCGCCAAGGGCACGTNCAGAACGAATAATTTCCCGCTCTGGAACAGTCATGGCAATTGAATATCCCCGTTCCAAAACGTTTTGAGGGTTGAGAACAGTCAAGATTTCCTGAGCCCCTTCCAATTGTGACTGGGACATTTTTACCCTATACTGAGCTGATTGAACCAACTGATGTATAGCGGTTTCAAGTCGGTCTCTCTTGTGTACAACTTTCCGTCCAGGCTGTTGAAATACAGCCCGGTCCGTCAGGTGATCCAGATGTTGCCATTTTTGCTGTAACTGTTTTNCTAAAGCCCGGTTTAAATNAAAAAATATTTGTTCCAGATCGCCNATTAAATTTTCCCGCGATGGTGAAACCAGTTCTGCAGCTACAGATGGTGTTGGTGCCCGGACATCTGCAACCAAATCTGAAATAGAGATATCGGTTTCGTGCCCCACGGCAGAAATAATGGGAATTGTACACGCATGAATGGATCGGGCTACTTTTTCTTCATTGAATGGCCACAGGTCTTCCAGAGAACCACCCCCACGCCCTACAATGAGCACATCCACATTTTGAAAAGATTGGAATTCCTCAATTGCCTGGACGATTTCCTCCGCTGCTTCCGCCCCTTGTACCAGTGTTGGCCGTAAAATCAATTGTACATGGGGTGCCCGCCTGCCCAGTACTTTGATGATATCCTGAATGGCTGCTCCGGAAGATGAAGTGATAATTCCGACTGTTTTGGGAAATGGAGGAATTTCCTTTTTCCATTCCGAATCGAACAATCCTTCTTCTGAAAGTTGTTTTTTAAGCGCTTCGAGTGCCAGATATAAAGTGCCAATCCCCGCTGGTTCCATCTGCTGAACCATAAGTTGGTACTGCCCCCGCTGCTCGTAAACCGATATTTTCCCCTGAGCCACAATCTTCATCCCATTTTCCGGTTTGAATCGCAAAAACTGGTTGTTTCCCCGAAACATGACGGATCNGAGCTCAGAACCATCATCTTTNAAAGTNAAATACATATGACCTGATCGATGGTGAAGAAAGTTTGACATCTCTCCCTCTATCCAAACGGAGGGAAAAGATCCTTCCATCAACTCTTTAATTTGGAATGTCAGTTCACTGACTGATAGAATATGGTAATCTCTATTCACGGGGAACTCTTATTAACACGAATCCTGCCACCTGGTAAATTCGCACCTGAAATCGGATTAATCTGAAATATTCGANAATGTTGTCTGTTATTCAGGAACTGAGNGNAAACTCAGAACCAAAAAATATCACGCAACANCATCCAGNTGTTTACCACATTNAAAATGTGGCTCNTGATTATACTTTNTTCTTTTTATGACGATTAGANCGAAGACGTTTTTTACGCTTGTGCGTACTTATTTTCCTTCTCTTTCGTTTTTTCCCGCAGGGCATAATACCTCTATTTCAGTTAATTAATCTTATTGCGAATGTCCGTATAGAAGCAACTAACCTGCAAATGATATTTCTATGGTTCATTACTTTTTCAAAGATTCATTCACACGTGTTCGCATCTGCTTGGCTGGTTTGAAGGTTGGAACAAACCGTTCCGGCAGGTAGATGGCTTCACCTGTACCAGGATTTCTAGCTTTTTTCGGCATCCGATGTTTTACACCAAATGTGCCAAATCCCCTGAGTTCTACCCGTTGATTTTCTGTCAANGCATTGATNATTGTTGTCATGACGCCATTCATAACAGCTTCAGTTTCTACTTTTGTCAAACCCGTTGCTTNTGATACGACATTCACTATANCTTGTTTTGTCATAGTTTATTTCTCCCACTGCCAGCGATAGGCCNGTTTCGGCTGGAACCAGGAGCTGGCTGTTTGTTTTGCGTCACCTAATAAATAATCCAGTAAACCNGANCGTTCTTTTTTAGGGGAAATAACTTTTGGTTTNCCGGTTATCTNCGCGAAATNNGCGGCGATCTCAATGGCATTTTCCAATGTACCCAACGTGTCAANCAATCCCAGATTTAGAGCTTGTTCACCTGTAAAAACACTCCCGTCTGCCAGAGGTTCAACCATACTCTTTTCAAGTGATCTCCCCTCAACNACTGCATCCANAAATTGCCGGTGCAAATCATAAATCACAGACTGGAATATTTCTCTGTCTCTTTCGGTAACCTCCCGTGTTGGATTTCCCATATCTTTTACCTCACCGCTNTTAACNGTTTCAAAACGGAGGCCAATTTTTTCCAGAAGATCTACCGCCACAGGGTATTCCAAGATAACACCGATGCTCCCAATGATCGACCCTCGGTTTGCTACGATCTTTTCACATTCCAACGCTGCATAATAGCCCCCGGAAGCTGCAACAGCTCCCACAGAAGCAATGACAGGCTTTACACCACGAAGGGTTTTCACTTTTTCATAAATTTCCTGAGTNGGAGCTACAGATCCACCAGGACTNTCAATCCTCAACACAATTGCTTTAATATCCTTTCGTTCCGNAAAATCATCCAATTCTTTCACGGCTTTTTCTGATGAAAAAATTGCTCCTTCAATTGAAACTATTCCAACTTTTTCACCCAAATGAAGCTTAGTGCGATCTATCGAAAANGAACCGATTTGTACGATAATAAAAAGTAAAAAAATAACCCCGAGGCTGATCCACACCCAACGATTTACTGATGATTGGTTTTGTAACTTCATCCCTGCTTCACCCATAGAACCAGTTTTTGACCAGGATAAATAACTCCACCATATCTCAATCCATTCCACCGTCTGATATTCCGAGCCCGGGTATTGTAATTTTGAGCAATATGACCAAGTGTATCTCCTCTCTTAACTGTATATACTTTTTTCAAATGCCCACTAGGTCCAGTTGACCGGGCAGAGGCAAGAGCAGCTTTTGAACCCGGGACGGGTATGGTCAATTTTTGGCCAATTTTTATTTTATGGCGGTTCCGGATTTTATTCACCGAGGCCAAATCATGAATGGAGACACCGTATTTTCTTGAAATAGTCCACAGGCTTTCATTCCTCCTCACTCGATGGACAGTGTACTGAGGAGCAAATCGCTGGCTTTCAGGCAAAGCGTTAAATTTTGNAGTAAATTTGGATTTTGTTCCCTTAGGTAANTTTAATACATACCCGTTTTTATTTGGAGTAGCTGATTGTCTTAATTCCGGATTATATCTCTGAAGTGATCGCATTTTAATACCGGCAGATCTGGCCAATACTGCAAGATCTGCACTTTTTTCCAATTTTACTTCATCATAGGAGAACGAGGAAACTTTAGGAATTGTAAATCCATATTCTTTAGGGGAACTCCCAATGATAGCAGCCGCAAGGAAATAGGGAAGATAGTTCCGGGTTTCTTTTGGAAGGGAATGTAATTGCCAGAAATCGCTTGTCTGATGCAAACGGATTGCCCGATGAATTCTTCCCGATCCGGCATTATATGCAGACAAAGCCAAATACCAGTTATCAAATTCTTTATACANGTCTTTCAAATAGGTGCAGGCAGCATGGGTTGCTTTTACAGGGTCCCTCCGCTCATCTACATACCATGTTCGTTCTAGTCCATATATTTTACCGGTGGAATAAATAAATTGCCACATTCCGGATGCATTGGCTCTTGAGTATGCTTTTGAATTAAATCCAGATTCAATCATGGCAAGAAACATGAGCTCTTCCGGAAGTTCATGTTCTTTTAAAATTGTTTTTATCAGAACCTCATATTCACCATAGCGTGACAACCATATCTTAAACTGCTTTTTTCCCTTGGTCTGAAAAAATTTAATGAATTGGTCCACTTTTTTATTCCGAATCAAGGGAATATGCCCGTCTCTATCATCAATTATAGTGAANTTTGACAGNCCCATTTCCACTTCTAGAGGTTCGGTAATTTCAGAGATCTCACTCCTCAGTTGTTCAGCCGTAATAGCAATATCTGAAGCTTGAAGGGTCGTAAGACGATGTGTATACACATCAATCAGAGATACTTCATAGCGATTAAATTCCTCCTGATCCTCCGCTGTCATTTCACCCAATTGGTCCGCTTCTGTTAACAGGTTAAAAATCCGGTCCAAATTGTAAATAACTTCCAAAGTATCCTTATGAACATCAGCAATAACAGCATCAGAAAGATAGACCTTTACATCTCTCAGTAATTGTGGAAGACGATTGCCCGTTTCCACAAATTTATTTCCATTGCCATTTGGATACCCGTTAACCGGAGGAATTCCAGGGATAATCCGTGAAGCGCCAACCTTCAAACTATCCTGGATATTTTCTTCAGACTGGACATTCTCTTGGGCAATAAGAATTGCAACAAAAAAAATGATAATTCCTGTAAGTGATCTATTCAAGGCNATTAAAGATGGTGAAGTTAGAAAGCAATCCTCAAAGAATAATACTTTTTCTTTAGATGTTTNATTGTCAGNGAATTTTATCAATAGTTTTTCGGAAATTTGTTATTTCCTTTCTCCCTGAATTTTTTTCAACAAAAGCGTTGTCCCACATCCTTTTCTGAAAGGAAGAATCTTTACAGATCCTCCATTATTTCGAACTTCATCAGCACCAACTACAGAATCTCCAGTATAATCTCCTCCCTTAACGAGGACGTCCGGTTTCANTTCCTTGATAAGTTCAATAGGAGTTTCTTCAGAAAAAATAGTCACACCATCTACAACGTGCAAAGCATCAATAATTACCGCACGGTCCTCTTCGGGTTGAACAGGTCGTCCCTCCCCTTTCAGGAGCAATACCGATGCATCACTATTTAAACCNATGATTAGTTTATTCCCAAGGGCCTTTGCTTCCGTCAAATAATCAATATGTCCACGGTGAAGCACATCGAAGCAACCATTGGTGAAGACAACCACATTACCAACAGACTGCCATTCCAGTACCTGCTCTTTCGCTTGTAATTTAGTCCAGACAGCCATCCAGGTTTTTTAATGGACACACCCTTTTATACACGGGGTTCACAGAAAAATTTATCTAAATATTTCAAGCCAGCTCTTTGANCCCTANATGCGNCTGTAANACCTCAGGGATNTCCACTGTCCCATCTTNCCTTTGGTATGTCTCCAGCAAAGCCACTAACAATCGGGGTGTTGCCACGCCGGATCCATTCAAGGTATGTACACATTCCACTNTCCGGTTATCCTCTCTTCGATACCGAATATTTCCCCGACGTGCTTGAAAACNCTCAAAGTTACTGCAGGAAGATACTTCCAGCCATTTTTTTTCTCCGGGAGCCCATACTTCCAGATCAAAGCATTTTGCAGAAGCAAAACTCAAATCCGCGGTGCATAATTCCACCACCCGGTACCGCAAACCTAAAGCCTGGAGAACTGACTCGGCTTGAGCAGTAAGAGATTCCAGCTCATCATAGGATGATCCCGGTGTCACATATTTGACCAATTCTACCTTATTAAATTGATGCAGGCGCAGAAATCCATGTGTGTCCTTCCCGTACGATCCTGCCTCGCGGCGGAAACAAGGAGAATATGCTACATACTTAATTGGCAGATCTTCTTCCTCGAGGATTTCATTCCCATGGATTCCAGTAACCGGGACTTCCGCTGTAGGGATCAGGAACAGGTCATCGACTTCAGTATGGTACATATCCTCTTCAAATTTTGGTAATTGACCCGTTGTGACCATGGCTTCCCTGCGCACAACAAACGGAGGGAATACCTCCGTGAATCCGTATGTATCCACATGCATATCCACCATAAAATTAATCAGCGATCTTTCAAGTTTCGCTCCTTTCCCCATATAAAGGGGAAAACCGGAGCCTGATATTTTTGCCCCCCGTTCAAAATCAAACAGGTTGAGACTGGCTCCCAATTCCAAATGGGATTTTGGTGCAAAATCGAATTGATGCTCATCACCCCATTCCCTAATTATCACATTGTCCTCTACATTCTTTCCGATTGGAACAGAATCATGAGGGAGGTTCGGAATTCTCAAAAGTTTGGAATTTAATTGTTCGGCTAAAATCCCAACCTTTTCATCTAATTCTTTAATCTGCTGAGATACTTTCTTCATAGCCTGGATAGAATCTAATGCATCTTTGCCCGTTCCCTTGGCCTTTCCAATTTCCTCAGAAACCCTATTTCGTTCCGCACGGAGTTCGTTTAGAGAATTTAACAGAGACCGATGCTCATTATCCAGGTTCAGAAG
>NYYF01000007.1 GCA_002686675.1 Fidelibacterota bacterium | reverse complement strand
CTAATAATTGTTTCTGTTTCATTTACAACAAATCATCCCGGTCGGTTTTACCCATTTTTTCCACTAACAATTTTACTTCTTCTGCCTGATCCTTATGGACAACCAGTGTAGCATCTTCCGTATGGACAACTACAATGTTATCAAGTCCCAAAACTGCCGTAAAATGATCGTAAGAATGAATAAAATTTTCTTTTCCATTAAGAACCAGTCCATTCCCTCTCACCACATTCCTCTTCTTGTTTTTTTGAAGAATATCACACACTGCATTCCATGACCCAACATCATTCCAGTCAAAATCTGCTCGAACAACATAGGCATTTGACGCTACTTTTTCCATTATTCCGTAATCGATGGATTGAGGGACTATGTCTTCCCATATGGCGGTGATATCTTCTTTTTGGTTCAACAAGGATTTCATTTTTTGCAAACGATCATGAAGGTCCGGCAAGTGTGTTTTCATCAGATCCATTAGTACATCCACACGCCAAAAGAAAATCCCTGAATTCCATAAAAAATCTCCACTCTCTATAAACCGTTCTGCTAATCTTAAATGGGGTTTTTCTGCAAATGCCTTCAAAGAGTGTGCATCTAAATAATGTGCAGTGCTCTCTTTTGTGTGCTGGATGTAGCCATATGCGGTTGAAGGGAATGTAGGTATAATGCCGATCGTTACCACAGTTTTGTTCTGTTTAGCCAAACGATTTGATGTGCTAATTGCTCTCACAAATTTCCGGTGGCCAACAATTAGATGATCCGCGGGAAACACTCCCATAACCGCATCTTTTTGTAACTCACCAATACGAAGAGCGGCCAAGCCAATACAAGGTGCAGTGTTTTTCCCGCTTGGCTCTATTATTATATTCTCAGCACTGATCCCCTTAATGGATTTCAATATCTTTTCAGCCAGTCCCGCTCCAGTAACAATAAAGATATCCTCCACGACCTTCAATTTTTTAAGACGGTCAATGGTCATCTGCAGCATAGATTTATCACCAACAATATCCAGAAGTTGTTTCGGCTTTGCTCTGCGGCTCAGAGGCCAGAAACGCGTCCCGCTTCCACCGGCCATGATAACACAATACATTCAGAATGTCCTTAAAAATGAAATTTTATCAAGATCTATATCCCAATTAGCCCGTATCTCTAAGGTGTCCGGCATCATTAAAAATGATTCCGATGGAGAATAGGGTACTGCTTTCCCATATGTATAGTTGTGATCTTGATCCCTGTCTTCAAATATCATTAGAAAATAATGCCCTTCTGGAATCATTACTAATTCAAATCCAGACTCCAAGTTTACAACTGATGTCCATTTATTTTCAGGATTTTCAAGAGATTTTAATTCAACAACCAGATGCGACTTTTCACCAAATTCAACAGTTCCATACAGATTGCCATAGCCTATAAAATCTTCAGTTTGGATATGTATGTTTGTGAGGGAATCTTCAAATGTCATTCTTCCAGCTTCTTTATTACTGATTAATTGTAAAAAATAAATTTGATTTGGTTCCCAATCATTAACCGTTGCCACATCGATCTTGAGTGGACTAATATAATTTGTCACAAATTCTACCGAATCAGAATCTCCCTGTATAAATTCGATGCTTTGAAATACCATCCCCTGCTGTACAGGTTTAGAAAAAATAAGTGAAACCGGGGGCTTATTTCCCAATTCAGGCTGAACGATTACCCTGCTGCCCGGGGAAACCAGTTCAAGAAAGGACGAGTCAGGTGTCTCCGGCATTGTAGTTTTTATAAAAGATGTATCAAGAATTACACGTTCTTTCTGGGACAAATACTCCAGGTGAATTTCAATTGTCTTTCCTTCCAAACTATCTAAGACAGTAAGAATTAAGTTTTTACTATCAAGGGGATCATGAAAAAAATCTGCTGGCACAGATACACCTTCCTCGGTTATAAGTATAATTTTACCTTCCAGTTTTTCTGTTGGTAATCCCCGGTTGAAAAATAACCTTCCCCATCTGGATGAATTCCATTCTCCTTTAACAAGGCGGAAAGGTTGCGGCTCTTTTCGAACAATCATATTTATCTCTGTTAAGGAATCATTTTCCCCAAGTTCAAGGTGATCCTTCCAATAAAGACCGTACCTCATTCTCTTTGTGTCAAGAGGCAGCCCTGCGCCTTCGTTACCGATGGAGAGAATTTGATATCTTCCGGGAGATAAATATTTAAACTGATAGTAATCATCATCTGTTACGTCAGTTACGTAATCAGGCTTTGTAAAAAATAATGAATCAATATCTTTATCATTAAACCGCCATAAGTGGACAGCAATATCATTTTCATTAAATACCTGTCCTGAAATCTGACCCCGGGCGATTTCACTGCCGGTACTATAAGCCATATGAACAGGTTCTGCCAATGGGACACCATGTTCATCTTTCAAGCCTCTTCCAGCTGTAATGACGTAGGTCTGGTTTGGTGCTAAATCGTGAGGAAGCTCTAAAAACAATTCATCCCCTTTAAAGCGAATATCCAATTGTTCATTCAGTCTGGGGAAAACCCGGAATCCATGTTCTACGGTGGATTCATCCATGTATTCTGAAAATCGGAGATGGATTTCACCTCCACTGAATTGTATTGTCCCACTGGGAGGAGTCACTGCAATCAGCTCCGGGGGTATTGTGTCAACTGGTCCTCCAGATGGTACCCGAATAGCTGCACATGAAAGCAGAATGAAAAACAAAACATATCCAATCAGATAAATAAATAGTGTTTTATTAGGAATAATAAATTCTTTTCTTCTCAATACCTATTTTTTCCCCTTAATCAATATTTAAATTTACGGGAATTTCCCGTAAAAAAGTGATTTCTTCTAAAGTCACATTAACTGTAATACACCATATTCTTACTCCAGCTTTGAATGCACTTTGCAATGCCTTTCCAAATTTTGGATCGCGATCCCACATAGGTCTGAATTCGTATGCATCCGGACGCTGACACACAAACAAAATACCCGCTCTTTTTCCGGACTCCACTAATTTTTGGAGCGCCATAGCATGCCTACGTCCCCGCTCTGTTACAGCATCTGGAAATTCTGCAATTCCATTTTCTACAAAAGTAACCGATTTTACTTCTAAATAGAATTCATTCTTATCACTATCCTCCAGTAAAAAGTCAAACCTGTGACGGCCAACTGTGTATTCCGGTCTTATCATTTTATAATCAGTAAACATTGAAAGTTCGCCTGACTCAAGGGCTTCCTTAACAAATTGATTTGGAAGAGTAGAAACCAGGGACACAAGAGTACCATTGTACCGAACCATCCTAGTTGTATATTGAGTTTTTCGATGTGTATTTTTCGGAACGGAAGATATATATAATTCCGCTCCAGGGGTTAATAACTCCTTCAGCCGCCCTGGGTCCGGCAAATGACTCTCCACTACTAAGCCGTTCATATCCACTACAGTTAAAAACCTGTTTGGTCTTTCAATAAATTTACCTTTGAGGAGCTGTTCTCTGATTTTCAAGTTCGGATGGTTTTATTCTAAATTCAACGTGTAAATTTGCTCATATTATAATGAATAAAACAAATCTGGAAAAACGAATCTATAACGCTCAATGCTATGGCAATATTGAACCCATTGAATACATGGTACCATACCCGAATCTCCATGCACTCGTGGAGGGACAAAATGTAAAATATAAAGATCATCTTCTATATCATGACTTGAGAATGACAAATGAGGATTTTTTCATTCGGGTTCAGAAAGCCGCCCATTGGCTGAAAGCCTCAGGCGTCCATCCAAAAGACAGAGTGATGATGGCCGGCCTTCCCTTTCCAACTGCGGAAATTATTGCTTTTGGTATCTGGACGATGGGCGCAATCCTTGTACTTACCGCACAAAATGATCTCAAAACAGCAAAAACAGCCTGCCAACCAATTTTTACAGTTCTGCCTGAATTAGATCTGGAAAAAGAAATTGATATTTTTGATGAACAATTTATACCAGATTTTAAACCAAACCTCCAGGAAGAGGCAGTAATCTATTGGAGAGACGAAAAAGCCATTCGGCTCAGTCATTACAACCTGCTAATAAATGCAAACGGTATTCAGAAAAAGCTAGATTTATTTGAAAAAGATTCCTTCTACATCAAACTTAAAGCCGATTCCACAGCCTGGGTTGTTCTCCAGGCAATTCTTCCATTATACACTGGAGCAGGCATCACTTCAAAAGGTCCAAAGATCAAGATAGGACTTCAAGATCAATTCAAGTCAAGCGACTATATTATTGATTTTGACTGGACTGAATTAAAAAACACAACCCCACTCCATCTATATATAAAACCTGAGAANACGGCTGTTCTNGCGATAGGTTCCTCACCGGTTCATATGACTGGTATTGAGAAAGATAATCAGCATCTAAAAATATCTGGACACTCTGTTATGATGGGATACCTCAATAATAAAAAAAACCAAAAAATATTTATTAAAGGAAAAATGAATATCTAATTATAGATTAAAAAATCTACACTCATTTCAAATTTATGCAGTACAAAAATCAGTCCAGATCTGAAAGGATATCCTTCGCATGTGTTTTTGTATTCACTTTTGAATATACCTTCTCAATAGTACCATTTTCATCAATCAGGTAAGAATATCTATAAATTCCTTCATATTCCCTCCCCATAAATTTTTTTAAACCCCAAGCACCATAGGCTTTAATTGTATCTTTCGATTCGTCGCTCAAAAGTGCGAAAGGAAAGTTCTTTTTCTCACAAAAGGATTTCTGAGCTTTTACATGGTCTGCGCTCATCCCAATGATCTCTATATTTTTTTTCTGGAATGCTCTGGACTCATCACGGAGCCCTTCTCCTTCTGCCGTTCACCCAGGTGTGTTTGCTTTTGGATAAAACCAAAGCAATACCTTTTTCCCTTTTAAACTTTCGAGAGATATAAGATCTCCATCTTGATTCGTCAATGAAAAATTCGGGGCTGTATCACCAACTTGTAACATAGACTACTCCTATTTCAGTTTTATTCCCGACCACTTCATGCGGTCATCATTTGAAATCAGCATTTCATATACAGTCCGAATACCCTTTTTCTGTCCATTCCATGCCAGGGTTCTTTCTGCATCTTCAAAATCCATCCATTTATATTCTGAATGTTCACTTGACAACGTAATTCGTTTTGTTTCAGTTTCAATTCCAAAAACAGGAACTAAATTTATGAGGTCTCCGTTTTCCTCGTAAAATGTACTCACATGATCTGCAATAAACATCCGTATTGGAGTCAATCCTGTCTCTTCTTTTAATTCTCTAACTGCAGCCTGCCAAGCAGTTTCACCCTTTTCTATCTTTCCTGCAACTCCCTGCCAGAGATGTTCATATATTTTTGTTTCCGCACGCTTTAGCATGAGAAATTTATACCCCTTTTGAATTTTACGAAATACATATGTATCCACTACTCTAACTTTTACTAAAGTGGCGGACATTTATTTACCCTCTTTATTTGTGAATTTCTTTTTCACAGTTCAATCAAGGTTAATTTGTTAATCATTATCCCATTTTTCAAGGAATAATTTTGACCATTTGAAAAATTCACCACATTCTATTTTTGATCGGATCGTTTTCATTAATTTCATATAAAAAGCAATATTCAAAGCACTGGTAATCCTCACTCCTAAAATTTCATTTATATTAAATAAGTGACGCACATAAGCCTTTGAAAATCGTACACCAAAAGGAGAATCACTTTTTTCATCCACGAGAGAAAAATCATTTTTATACATTCCATTTTTAATATTAATGATACCATCTTCGGTAAAAATATGACCGTTTCTTCCGTTCCTTGTAGGTATCACACAATCAAACATATCTACCCCCATACCTATGGTTCTAACAAGATCCGCAGGTTTACCCACACCCATCAAATATCGCGGCTGCTCCATTGGAAGATTCTCTGTACATAAATGGACCATTTCAAGCATGGCGGACTTTGCTTCCCCAACTGCCAGTCCGCCGATTGCTATCCCGCACCTTGATAACGAACATAGTTCCTGTATGCTTTGTTTTCTTAATTCCGGATACACATTACCCTGGATAATAGGGAAAAAAGTTTGATTCCAATCATAATGCGGTGGGTTTTCTTTCAAATATTTCACACAAGACTCTGCCCATTTATTAGTTCTTTTAACTGCCTTCATGGCTGTTTCTTTATCCACATTTCCAGGAGGACATTCATCAAAAGCCATAATGATATCAGCACCCAAATTTCTTTGAATGCTCATTGATTTTTCCGGTGTAAAAAAATGACTGCTCCCATCCAAATGTGATTGAAACTCGACACCCCCATCAGATATTTTATTTAATCTTGCTAGTGAAAACACCTGAAATCCGCCACTGTCTGTTAAAATCGGTCCTTTCCAGCTTGAAAAGGAATGCAGCCCTCCGGCATCCTTTATAATTTTATCCCCCGGCCTCAAATAAAGATGGTAAGTATTTCCCAAAATGATATCAGTGCCAAGGTCCTTCAATTCCTGGGGAGAAAATGTTTTTACTACTCCTAATGTACCCACCGGCATGAAGGCTGGTGTAGGAATTTCACCATGATCCGTTTGAATAATACCAGTCCTGGCTGAAGTTTCTTTGTCAGAATGTAAAAGAGTAAATTGCAATACTTCAGAACAGAATATTAAACGCTTCCTGAACAGTGGCAACAGGTTTGACTGTCAAACCTTTTGGAAGAGGCTTTATGGATTGTTTGCTGGAATGAGGAATCAATGCCTGAGTAAACCCAAGGGCTTTTGCTTCTTTTAGGCGTTTTTTCAATTGACCGACCGATCTCACTTCACCGGTCAACCCCACTTCTCCTATAAGGACAAAGTCAGGCGGAATTACCTTTTCCATTGCACTGGATGCTACTGCGCTGACAATGCCAAGGTCTGCCGCTGGATCATTTACTTTCAGCCCTCCAACAAGATTTACAAACACATCCCTAGTCCCTATAATAATTTTCATCCTTTTTTCGAGTACCGCTAAAAGCATTGATAAGCGTCGATAATCAAATCCGTTCACATTCCGCTGAGGAGTGCCAAAATTTGCGGTAGACACCAGTGCCTGCACTTCTACCAAGATCGGCCTTGTGCCTTCTAATGAAGGATAAATAGCTGTCCCGGCTACATTGGTTGACCGCTCTCCAAGAAATAGCTCCGAAGGGTTGCTGACTTCCATGAGTCCTTTTTCATCCATCATAAAAATGCCAACTTCGTTTGTCGCACCAAATCGATTTTTTACACATCGGAGGATTCGATGGTCATAGCGTCCATCTCCTTCAAGATACAGAACAGTATCAACCATATGTTCGAGCATTTTAGGCCCAGCAATAACACCTTCCTTGGTCACATGACCTATAATAATTACGGAGACACCTCTCTGTTTGGCCATCTGAAGCAATTGTTGACCGCTTTCCCGAATCTGGGTAGGAGACCCGGGAAGAGAATCAATTCCCATACCGAACACAGTCTGAATTGAATCTATAATAACCAACTCTGGCTTCAACAAAGAAACGTGTTCTACAATTCTTTCTATCTGGTTTTCACCGGAAATTTGCAAGTCATCAGATTGAATATTCAATCGTTCTGCCCGCATGGCAACCTGATCCTCACTTTCTTCTGCAGATACAAACAAAGACGGCACTCCGCATCCCACAACAATCTGGAGAGCAAGAGTTGATTTCCCTATCCCAGGGTTTCCTCCAAGAAGGATGACCGATCCTTTCAGTAAACCCCCACCCAGAACCCGGTCCACCTCTTGAAGTTTTGCTGAAAACCGTTCTGTAGATTGCTTATACAGGATTTCAGCCAGGGATGCGGGCTTCCGCCTTTTTTCACTTACAGTCTTTTTAGACCTTTTTGAAATTTTGAATTCACTAAGGGTTCCCCATTCATTGCATGCTGGACATTGACCATGCCACTTGGGAAAATCATTCCCGCATCCTGAACACAGAAATGCCGTTTTCACTGCTGATTTCACAAAGCTGGCAGGGTTAATATTTATATTTCAATTAAAGGATTTGCTCTTCTTTTCTACCAATCAGGACCAAAGGAAAAAAGATACTGTGGCCGTGAATAACTGCCGCCTGGTTTTATATCCCAGGCTGTATCAACCCGGAGTAATCCCAGCGGTGTGAAAAGTTTGAATCCTATTCCAAATCCTGCTACTTTTGGAGATGGTTGGTCATTGAACTCATCAAAATCATCCCAGGCAGCACCAACATCTAAGAAGGCGTGTCCAAACAAATAAGTGGCTGCCACTCTGGAAGGAGGTCCAAACGCAAAAATAAAAGGAAATCGAAATTCAAAATTAGCCAGGGCAACATTTGTTCCCGTCCGCTCGGCATAACGTGCTCCCCGAACCGGCATGGCATATTCACTAAAATAGATATCCTTCAACAGGTCATTACCATCCTTATCCTCATCCAGCATCACTTCTCTAAACTGACCTGAATCGTCTTTTCCATCGGTTTCTCCTCGCCCAAAATACCAATTATGTGCCCCTCCAAGAAAAAATTTCTGTGGATCATGCCCCATGCTTTTGCCAATCATTAAGCGCCCTGCAAACGCATAATATTTCCAAATCCTAATATATTTACGTATATCCCATATCACTGTCTGAAATTTAATTTTTCCCGTACCAATCCCTGGTGTGGCGGTTACAGAAATATTTTGACGGAATCCATCCAATGGCCCTGTGTATCCAAAAACAGAATTATCATAGATCCAGCTTACCATAGGCAAAACGGTTGACAATTTTTCTTCAGAATCGATGGTGTACTCTCCGGGGTAAGTCTCCTTAAAAACTTCATAACTAAAACTATGGTATGACAACCCCACGTCAATTCGGTTAAAACGATTGAATGGGTGGGATAGAAAACTCCCAATTCCAACATGGCGCAGTCTTCCAAAACTATAATAGCCTAATGAGAAAAAATTAGCAGTTTGAAAAAAATTAAAGTAAAGGTCAGTCCGGTTTTTTAAATACGCATAGGATAGAAAATAGTCGCTATTTTCAAGGGTCAAAACCATTTCAGTCCCAAAAAATATTTTATGATCCCCCATTAAATCGCTCCAAGAAAAATATGTCATCCCCTGAGCTCCAAACACACTGCTGATCATCATATTGCCCCCGATCATATCCAGGGTAAAATGCGTTTTGTATAACTGAGGAAGATACGTATCATCTTGCCGAAGACTATCATGAAACGCACTCCTTTTTTCTTCGCTCTGGTTTAGAATCGTACTATTGTATTGATCATATTGCCGTGCAAAAATATATTGAGAATAATCATCCGCACCTCTACTGCTTTTCATTTGTTTATTTTTATTCCATCTAAGATCAGCTAATGATTCATCTTGATCCTTATTTTGTATATAATTCGTCAACGGGATTTTCTTTTTAGATAATCCTCCTGGATTCGTCAAACTATAAATATCCCACCCGCCTTTACTGTAACCAGCAAACACCAGGAGCTGATCATCATTTGATAAACTCAATTGCTGAATTCCAGTTAATACATTGCTGACCGGTATCTGTGTGCCTGAATCCAGATCACGATAAAATATATTCCACACACCGTTATAGTCTGCCGTAAAAAAAAGGGCATTTCTTTTATGCATCCAAACAGGATAGTTTTCATTGTAATCTGTATTGGTGACCCGAATAATCTCTTTTGTCTGTACATCTATTACATAGATATCATCTTGCGAGAAATCATGTGTAAACATATCTACTTCAAGAGTCTCACCAGTTGTGTTGTCTGCATCAACCCGAAGGTAATCATCACGATCAGAAATGAAAGCGATTTTCTTCCCATCCGGGCTCCAGACTGGTTCTGAATCAGAAAAAATATCATCAGTCAAATTCACTAATTTTTTTGTGGAAAAATCATAGAGATAAATATCACTCGCTCTGCCATTATTCCCAATAAAAGCCAGCTGCTTTCCATCCGGACTCCACGAAGCGGTAAAAAGTCCATCCAATTCAAGGGATATTTTTTCAGATTTCCCGCTGGCTACATCAATTAAATGAAAGACATCTCCTTTTCCTGCTTTAGATGCGATCACAATTTTTTTACTGTCGGGCGCCCAGGATATCCCCGGTTGAAGCCATTTCAATTCTTCAAAATCAATAGAGCGGTTCCCCTTAACTAGCCGCCTGATTACCTTCCCACTCAAGGCATCAATCAGATAAATGTCCGCATAGCCCTCCCGGTCTGACAAGATCGCAATTTTGCTTCCATCTGGAGAGAGTGCCGGAGAAATATTATAAAAATTTCCTTTTTCTTTATGGTCAGTCAATTGTTTGGAGATATCTTCAAGTTCATCCCGTCCAACCACATCCGGCCAGTACTCTTTCTTCAAATATTTTTTCCATTGTTTACTCAGTTCTTCAAAATCAAAGCCCAGAGCTTTTTCATACCCTTTTTCAGCATTCTGATACTTTTTCATTTTGGTAAATATCTCACCAACTTTTTCACGGCCATATTTTTCAGAAATAAATCGCCACACTGATTGCCCACCCTTATAGGCCATGTAAGATTCCAACCTTTTCACCTGAGGTATTTCGTCATGAATTGCCATATCTCGAATAATCATATCCGCTTTAGTATCCCAATTGGAAGAGAGATATTCTGCAAGCCCTTCATTAGTCCAAAGAGGTATATTGAGCCTAATCCTCCCTGAAATGATTCCCTGAATGTTCCCTCCATAAATCATATCGTTGATTACAGCGTGAACCAGTTCATGGTGAATAACATGCCTGAATTCTTTATAAGATCCATCAAATGGTAATACCACACGGTTCTTAAATAATTCTGTGACCCCACCAATTCCTTCAGACATGTACGTATCCACTACATTTGTTTGTTGAAAGTCATTGTGAGAATTATATACAATGACTGAAACCGGTTTTTTTAATGTCCATCGAAGGTGGATCGAAATTTGTTCATATGCTTCTTCCGCTGCATTTGCCGTAAACTCTGCCAGCTCAAATTCATTTGCATAATAATAAATATCAAAATGGGGAGACTTAATAAATTTCCAGTCAAAGTCCCTGTATTGAACTTTATTTTTTCCAAAAGACTGCCCAAAAACAATCTGAATGCAAAGAAAAGCTAATAATATGAATCTATGGTTCATTGTTATATCTACATTACATTTGACACTATTAATTTACAATAGGTTAAGATAAACCAATCGTATTTTCAAGATAAAGTTACGCATAACATTTTAATTTGTCTTAATCCTTGGGTAGCAGTAAGTTTTCTTACTTATGCATTCACCTGTCTATTTTATTTCTGATGCCCATTTGGCAATACAGTCATCCAAAGAGGAACATCAAAAACAACAGAAGTTATTCCAGTTCTTCCATCACGTTGCCCATACGGGAGGTACTCTATTTATTTTAGGAGACCTTTTTGATTTCTATTTCGAATATCCTCATTTGATTCCCAAGATGTATTTTCAACTGTATCATGAACTTTTTCATCTTAAAAATAAAGGTGTTGCACTGCATTTTATGGCTGGGAACCACGATTATTGGTTTCAGGATTTTATTTCGGAGAAACTGTTTGATAAAACCTACACTGATGACACAGTTGTTGAAGTCAACGGAAAAAAATTCTACCTGACCCATGGTGACGGAATTCTATCCTGGGATAGAGGATATCGGTTGTTAAAAATGATCATCAGAAATCCGGTCTTTATCTGGCTGTATCGTTGGGTGCATCCAACCATTGGGTACAGCATTGCCAATTGGATTTCAAAGAAAGGTCAGCATTATGAGCACTCTGATAAATACAATGAACGAATTCTCAGTGAGTTGGAGGTATTTTCAAAACCATATATAACCAATGGATTTGATTATGTTATTACCGGACATTATCACCAAGCAACAGAAAAAATGATAAACGGTGGAAAGCTTTTGATTCTTGGTGATTGGATTCATTATTTTACATATGGATATTTCAACGGAAATGATTTATCCTTAAAGTTTTGGGAGACCGATGAATAAAATACTTATTCTTTTCCTTGTTTCGATCCTGATGTTTGAAGGATGTTCAAAAATCAAATCGCTTCTTCCTTTTTCAGGAAGAAAGAAAGAAAAAGAAGGGATTACAATAATTCAACATGGTGATGTAGAAAAATTACGCACTGCTTTCCAAGATGGACGCATTCAGGCTTTGGAAGAACTCATTGGTATTTATCAGGATTCAAATCAATCTTATGACGTCCGGCTTGCAGCAGGTGAGTCCCTTGCTGAAACTAATCATCCAAATGCGTTAAATGCGATCGCGGAAACCGTTGCCAGCTCTGCGGCAATAGACCTTTCCTTTATGGAATTTTCTATTGATTTACTTGCCAAGTTTAAAGAAAATCCTAAAGCTGCTGAAGCTATGATCCTGGCAATGCATACCGTCCAGAAAAAAACAAATAAATTGCATCTTTACCTAGTGAAAAATTTGGGGAAAGTTCGCATTAAAGATCAGGTTTACGCATTAATGGATCTTTATGAAGTCGCCAAGTCTAACCTGTCTCGGACTGAAGAATTGCTCACGACAACTCTTGGAACTNTTGGTGATGACAAAGTCATCCCTGCCCTGGTAGATATTGCCAAGGATCCTTATATAAATATAGGCATCCGAAACCGGGCTGTTGAAATCCTAGGGAAGAAAGAAACAACCGAAATTGTAGGTGCATTCACGGAATTGCTTGGTGATCCAAATACAAATCTTGAAGTCAGAGAATTTGCCCTCAATACTATGGAGGGTGTTACCGAAGAAAAGCTGATTCTCACNCTTTTAGACACATACAATGTTGGGAAAAAGCAATACTTCACCCTGCTNAATACCTTGATCGACGCTCTGGGGAATTTTAAGGATCCGAAAATACGTAATGCTTTAACGGAAATCGCCCTGAACAATGATTATGACCTTGCCCTAAGAAAAAAAGCCATAAACAAACTGAGTGAATCGGGAGATGTGTCTGTAATTCCAACCTTTTTATCTCTTTTAAGTGAGTCTGATAATTACAATATATATCATGAAATCACTACTTTGGTTAAAACCCTTGGTGTAACTGAAAAATACCAAGAGGAAATACGCAGACTGGCTTTTAAAGCGCACTTAAATAGTGAACTCTATGAATAAACAGGTTCTTATAACTCTAGGACTTTTTATCACTCAATTCGGTACGGCTCAATTNCTGGATACGTTGAAAACCGATATCCCATGGTAGTAAAATGACAAAAATATACTTATCCCTGAGAAGNAATGTTTTCTATTTGTTTTTCACTGTTCTTTTTGTCACCTGTATATCAGCAAAAAACTATTCTATTGAGGGTGTANTAATAGATTCAGAGGGCAATAAAATAGCCAAAACCACCGTATTGCTTTTAGGTGAAGATGGTACGGAAGTTCAGCGAACAGAAACATCGAAAAAGCGTCTAGGCNGTGGTGGTGGGNAATTTAAGTTTAAAAAAGTTTTACCAGGAGGATACAGCCTTCAGGTAGATGCAGGTGAAATGGGGAATGCCAACGTGCCTGTTGTTATCGCCGATGATGATTTATCAGACATTGAAATTATTCTATCAAAAGCGACATCTAAGGCGAAACAAAAAACAGAACCAATAACTCCCTCCAAATCGGACACATTGAAAACCGATATCCCATTGATAACTCCTTCCAAAAAGATCCCCCTTCCCCCTCTCCGCGATGGTGATACTACCTCCAAAGTGGAAGAAGAACCTTTTTTCGATTATAAGTCTAAAATCCCCGATATACAGTCCCAAATAGATTCACTAAAAATAATAATGAAGCTGTATGAAAAAACACGGGAAATGCCTACAATCAAGGAAGAACTGCTTGATCTTATCAAAGTACCAAACCGCTTGCACCGGATCACATTGCACAATGGAACTATTGTTCTGGGAGAAATCATCGAAGAGAGGATTGATAAAATAGTCCTAAAAACCAANATCGGACTGCTTGTCCTTGATCAAGAAACCATAATGATGATAGAGGAAGAACTTCCAGCCGCTGCTATGGTTGAATTTATTGAAGAACCTCAGGTTGAAATCTTTTCCGGGAAAGAAGTAATTACCGGATCTGTGACAAACACTGGGAAAAAGCGTGGAGATTTCATCCGGGTTATAGCAAATCTCTGGACTAAAACTACAGAACTTGCTGCCAAGGACTCCGCATTTATAAACGGAATAAAAATGACATATAATACTGGAGTCAGGACTGATACAGCACTGGAGCCTGATCAAACCGCCTCGTTCAGGGTCGAGGTGCCTCTCTCAGATTCACTTAAAGTTCAATATCGAACTTTTGACATNCGCTGGGAAGAATANTAAAATAGTTGATATCNAATCTGCCTCATAACCCGANGGGTGGNTTATTTTANCCCAAACGACCTGCCTGATAATCTTCAAAAGCCTGCAGTATTTCACCTTTGGTATTCATTACAAAAGGNCCACCGCGAGCCACCGGTTCGTTTAGCGGCATTCCNNCCACCAAGATAAANCGAGTGTTATTTTTGATAGAANTGCACCTAAAGATATCTTCTGTATCTAGTACAGCAAGATGACCNTTTGATACTGGTTGTCCGCAAGATATCGCTCCTTCATATACATAGCAGAAGCTATTCCANNCATNTTNGATGGGGACAGTAATATCAGAACCATTATCTAATGATATATCATAATAAAGCANNCCNGTGTGAGACCTTCCAGGGCCGGTAATACCTGAAAATGTACCGGCAATGATTTTAACTTGCCCTCCTGGGATACTTACGGTTGGAATTTCATCAGCAGGNATGTCGTTGTAGGCCGGTTCAATCATTTTCTTTTCCTTAGGCAGGTTCAGCCATAACTGAAAACCCCTGACTAGGCCTTCTGTCTGCTCGGGCATTTCGCTGTGGATAACACCCTTCCCTGCTGTCATCCACTGCACGGAGCCATCGGTTAGGTATCCTTCATTACCTGCCGTATCCTTGTGTCGAAATTTCCCATTAAGCATATAAGTTATCGTCTCAAATCCTCTATGAGGGTGGGGCGGAAACCCGGCAATGTAATCATCAGGATTATCACTGCCGAATTCATCCAGCAATAAAAACGGATCCAGCATATTTAGGCTAGGGCTGGCAATGATACGGGTGAGATTAACCCCAGCCCCATCACTGGTTTGGACGCCCTTTACAATCNGCTGTATAGTCCGNGTTTTTGTTTCTTTAGCTTGCATTTTCTTTCTAAGAACAAGGTTGNTTGGTTGTGGGATTAATGTAAAACTAGATTTTTTTATCCAAATGATCTAATTAAAGGACATGTTCTCCTGCCGATTTAGATTAGCAGTAAAACCAATCTTATTTTTAATTGGANCCTGCNACNTGCATTATTTCTTTTGTGTATTTATTCTGAATAAACGCCACCACGGCCAGGTTGGACACATCATATTCCACCTGCGACCAAGAAGTTTCGAAATTATTCTGTGGCCAGTTACTGGGCATTTCCCAGGAATAGCTTTTCACTACTTCTTCATTGCCCAGNGATAGAAGTTCACCGCTCAATCCATCATTGATCCAGCCCAGGAACACGTCCTGNTGGTGGGGCGCTCCATTGTATCCTGTATAGTCAACATTATCCAGGGTTGCCGCAATGTACAGGTGGAGCGAATCGCTGGCTGTCATATCCCTGCTGCTGCTGATTGAAACCTGGACAGAGATTTCAGCGCCATCAATCGTGGTGCCATCCAGGCTCATGCTGAGCGGGGTACTTTGAGCCATGGGCGCCACTGCCATCGCTGAATCAACGTAACTATATGAGCCATTCGTATAGATAGTGGGTACACCTCCTATATTGTACCAAATCCCTCCTCCATAGCCATCTCCAAATCGAACATAGCAATAATCAATTTCTACACTATCTCCTCTAAGGAACAGATACATAGGATCCCACATAGATGGATGGTATGTATGATAATTGATCAAGAACCAATTGTCCGTGATGCTTGAACCAACAAAATTTTCATGTCCGCTGTCAAAATAACTTAGCAGGAGCGCATCTGTCGCCGGGCAATAGGGACAGTTTGTTGAACCGACAAATTCAGTCAATACCTTCTTGGTCACAGGGGCACTTAAGCCGCTGCCTACCACGGTCCAGTCACTGTAGGTGGTGCTTTCTTTCTCTTCATCGGCGCAGGAACAGAGTATAAATATTAAAATAAAACTAAAATTGAGTATGCGGTTCATGATAATGCTCCCTTTGAAATCATTCGTTGGACTAAATTTTATTACCTTCAAACTACAATTAACATAAAAGATCAATGAAGATAAAATTCTTATTCGGCTTTATTATAATTTTGTTTTTATGCACATGTTCCGATGAAGCTGCCGGCCCGCCATCAGACATCCCTTATATAGAGTTCCCAATGTACTACGGAACCTACCTTTATAATGATGCTGAATGCGGCGGGGCAGATATCCAATACGCAACTCTAGATGAAGATGAAATTACCTTTTTTGACTATCTTGGTGATGTCCTAATCTGCCCTCATGATTGGGGTAAAAAAATAATCTTAGGGAATTTAAAAGAAGAAAATTTATTAGACATATGGTTTAAGGAAAAATCAATGAAAATTAGAAAAAAATTATCTAATAGTAATAGAAAATTTTCACCATGTAATGTTTGTGATGTAAATGGCACTCTTATGGGTGAAGCAAATTCTAAATATTATATGTAAATGAAAAAAGTATTAATTTTAGGTGGCAATTCAGATATTGGCATTAAACTTATAGATAAATTGATAAAAACTAAAAATTATAAACA
>NYYF01000006.1 GCA_002686675.1 Fidelibacterota bacterium | reverse complement strand
TAAAATTTATTGTATCACCATGTGTTTCTTCGTTGTATTCTACTGTTGGATAGACATTTGAGTATTCAGTAAACTTTTCACCGGGTTCGTAATACCCGTTTTCAAAATACCAGGTTTCAAACCAATCAATTGGTGAGCCGGCCTCACCATTACCATTATTGTCACGACGGTCCGTCAATTTTTTGTCGGATAGGATGGTTCCCCTGGTGTCGGGCAAGGTAAGGAAATAATCTAAGCCCCAGACAAACCGAAAATCCTCCTGAAAAAATTCCATGACATGTTGAATCTGAGCTGAGAATTTTTTGGATCGGTCATAAATGAGTCCTCCGGTTGCCATGTTCCGGGTAGGATGGGATGGATCCCCGGAAAAACTGGTATTCAGGTAGGTTTGCAAGAAGAAATTTTTGTACCGCATTCGCGCTTGGTAATAGCGGTACACCCAGCCGTCTGCGAGGTAGCGGGCAATCCCGGTGATGTTGATGTTCCGCGCCCAGGCATAGCCATGGGATAAGCTCAAAGTAAAATCAGGATTCGGTTCCCAATCTCCCCTAATGTCATAGCGGTAATTACGCACATCAAAATCCGGAAAGTCATTGATACCGTCACCATTGGCATCTTTTTCCATATTGGGAAGATTTCCATAATTGATTTTGAAATCACCATCACCATCAAAAATTCCATCTTTGTTTGTATCAAAAATTATCTGCCCATTTTGGTCGTATTTATATTCGCCAAATCCTCCATTAGGTTGATCCCAGTCTGATGCGTAATTCCCAAATCGATTGAGCCACCGTGTTCCTGTTTCATCTACTTCATCTATCTCACCATCATTGTCGTTATCAATCCCATCATACCAGTGCTCATTGATATCATCAATTCCATTATCAATTCCATCATCAATTGCGCCATTGAAATCATTGTCAATTCCATCAGCATATTCGAAGCCAAGCATATCTGCTGTTACATTCCAGAGAATAATGTCGGTTCCAGGGACATAATATCGATGAAAAATTGGGTCATTTGAAGCTGCATCAATCATTGCTTCCGTAATAACGGGAGATCCTGGTTCCGCAACTCCGTGACCAGTTTTTATCCCATCCTTGTATGCACGGCCCACAAATGAGGGGTCTGAATTTTCCCATACGTGCAGCATTAAATCCGTAAAAATCGGGTTGCCTTGTGCCGAAATTCCACCGTTATCAATCCCATTGTTTAAATTGTTTATTCGTCCAACGAATGCGGCATCATGACCTTCCCATTCACCTTCGTTAAAATGTCTCCAATCCTGTCCCCTGAGAGCAACTCCTGAGACTTTGATTCCAACATTACCAAATTTGTGTGCAGTTCGAAAGGTGAATTTCTGTAGAGGATCAGTATCTGCCTGATTAAGCAGTCCACCTTGAATATTGATTGTAGTTCCTGTGCTACGGAGGGGAGAACTGGTAATGATATTTAAAACACCGCTGTGAGCATTGGGCCCGTATAGTGCAGATGAAGGTCCTAAAACAATTTCAATTTGCTCTACATCTTCAAATGAGACAGGGATGACATTGTAGGCAGTGAGGCGGAGAGAAGGCACATTAGCCATTCTTCCATCTGTGAGTGAAAGGAGCCGTGAACTGAATGAAGAATTAAACCCTCTTGCCGTCATATTATAACTGTCAATGCCGGATTGTGTGAAGTCTATTCCCTTGGTCGTCTTCATATAATCGCCAAGATTTGTATTGCTTTCCCGGCGAATATCCTGTTTGGTGATCACGGAGATCGCAGCCGGTGCATCCTCTACCCGCTCCCTGCGCCTTGAGGCTGTGACAACATAGGTTTCCATCTGGATGGCGGCTGTCAGTAACTGGAAGTCCACAACAAGCTTTTGCCCCTGATCAAGCGTTACTTCTTTTTTTACCTGTTCATACCCCATATAATTTACTTTAAGGGAATACTGGCCGGGGGGAAGGTTCGGGACCGTATAACGCCCTTCAGCATCCGTAGCGCTACCCGTCATTGATTTTAACGCATCACCGGAGACCATCACGTTTGCTGCTACAAGTGGCTTGCCGTTATCTTTATCAGTGATCTTTCCTGATATGGTCCCGCCCTGGGCAAAGAGAAACCCGGAAAGGAAGATACTCATGCAATAAAAATATCTGCCTGTCAATAGTTACTCCTTCATGTATATAAAGAGTCAGCCCCGAATTGATCGGAGCTGACTGTGTGTTTATTTACGGTTAAATGTTATGAAGATTATTACTTCATAAGCAACATCTTCTTTGTAGCCTGGTAGGGGCCTGCATCTATGCGATAAATGTACGCGCCGCTGGCCAACTGGCTTCCATCAAAGCTGTAGCTGTGAAGCCCTGCGTTCAAGTCACCGGCTTGTATGGTTGCAACTTTCTGACCTGTAAGATTCCAGAAGGTAATTTTTACTTTCTCCTGAGAATCCGGCAGTTCAAAAGCAATCTGCGTTGTGGGGTTGAACGGGTTGGGATGGTTTTGTTTAAGAGAGAATGTTCCTGGAACACTTGGGACAGTCCCCTCTTTCCTGAGGGTAACTGAATTGACAGTTCCATCCAATTCAATGACTCCTGATCCCTCAAGAAGATGTACTTCATCATTGAAGGTCAAAATCCATTTTTCCTGATTAACTACATAATAATCAATGGAGAGGGATTCTGTATTGTTCATGATCTCAATCGTTCCCATATCTTCAGTGTATCTCATATCATCAGAGAAACGGGTATCAAATGCTCCTGCAGGCGGTAATGGGGGCAGGCCGTACTCGATCTGCTTATTTTCTGGTACAGTTGCACCAAAGTGGAGCGGCATGCCTGTGAGACCATCACCATTGGTAATGGTAAGATAATTGGCATTTTTCAGGTAATCTACTGGTTCAACTTTTTTCCCTGCTCCGCCGGCACCAATCGCAATGGTTATAGCGCCGTCTGCACTTGCACGGATCCAATATCCTTGACCGGGATCTATAGTCTCTGCTTGATAATAAGTCCCATTGAATCCATATACGGAATTAGGAACACCTATCTCATCAAAACCATCCACGTCGTCCTCACCTGCAGATACGGAGATACCAGAAATCATATTCCAGCCTTCGCTCAAGCTAATAGTCTGAGTAAGTAAATCATAACCCCCCATAGGATGGCCTGGGACACCGTAGATTGCAGGGTCACAGCAAGGCATATCAAATCTCAGCCAATATCCTTGACCGGGAGCCATTGCTGCTTCCTCGTTATAGCTTCCGTTAAAGGAATACAGGGTTCCTGCTGTGGGCTCTGGAGTATCAGATATACCATCACCATTTAGGTCAATTCCAAACATATCACCGTATTCATATCCGCCAGCAACGATTGGGAGTCCAACCATATTCCATCCGGCAGCAGTGGACATGAACACAGGGTTAGCTGCACCATGCGCATTGGCTGTATTCTGGAATCTGGCGTTAATTCTTTGGGTTGACATTCTTGGCACACAAAGATTATCTACTTCCATGGTCAAGCGGCCACTACAATCAGAGGGGTCGCCATCTGCCAGGCAGGCAAGATCAACATCATGATCACTGTCATTGGGGAACATCCAGGCTCCACCTGTAGCTACCTGGGCAGCGCCAATGGACCAGACGAGACCACCCAGGACACAGGTCAGCTGATCACCGCCTCCAAGAAGGCATGGTCCTACATTACCCTCCGCATAAGCTTGAGAAGCAACGGCACCAGCAACTTCTGCAGGGCAACCAAATGTTGTTAATATAGCAACACTAGCATCATCAATGCAATCTTCAACGGATAGGAATGAGCAGTTTGCCGTGCAGTTTTCTATACTTTCTCCGGTCATAACGCAGTCGAATAGGCAGCCATCACCCAGTCCACCATTTGCCGTTGGATCATCTCCCAAGACATAAGTATTACCACAGGAAGTCAAAGTTCCTGAGCCAATTCCAACTGCATTCATAAAATTTGCGGTAAAGAAGTATCCAGTAAATTGTAGAGGTTCGTCACCACTAAAAGGTGCACCATCGCTGCTAACAGGATCAAAGAGGTAACCATAGTTAGCGCTTATCACTCCGTCTACTTCTCCATCACCATCAATATCCTGGCCTGTACCACCTAAAGCAACAGGATTATCAGGAACATGGATGGTAATGCCATATGTAGCGGCTAAAGCTGCAATCGCCGGGATTGTAGTATTATCGCTTGGCGCTTCGCCTATACCCATGATCCCGTTAAGCATTCCTGCTTCTTCCTCTGTATAATCATCATCAGTAGGATCAACAATTCCTAGGTTTGATTCAATGCCGTCATTGGCGGTCCAGCGAACCCACGCATCTTGAATTTGGGTAAAGTCATTATTATAGGTGGCATCAAATCTACCCCAGTTAATACCATCATATTGCATATTAGGATCGTACATTCCACCACCATTTGTGCCATCACTCAGGTCTGGTGCATTGAACCATGCAAAGGTACCGGAATTAGTAATTCCCCAGCCTCTCACACTGGTATTTAAAAATTCATCAGTATAAGGTAAGTATCCCCCATCAGTCCAGGTACCAGACTCTGAGACCGGTGGAACCGTTGATGAAGTTTCACAGTCTATAAGTTGGGTTGTGGGGTAAGTGCTTCCTTCATTAATAGTAAAAGTTCCATTATCCAAAAAGGAACAGTTTAAAGCGACTGCCCCAAAGGGAAAGAAGTCTAATGCTCCCTGAAATGTGAGTGGAACTAAGACCTCTGTTATAGTGTCGCCTACCGCAAAGCTTGATAGTGTCCACTGAAATGCAGGCGTAGCGCTAGATGGCCAACTGCCCATAAGATCGTAACCGCCAGTATAGTCCAGTGAGCTCTCCATGGCTCTTGCTACCCAAGTATAGTGAACAGTTACATAATCCAGCTGATAGTTTGCTTCGATGCTCTGCGGAATAACTGTCCCAACAAAGACTAAAGCTGTTAAGATTATTTTTGACATTATTTTCATTTGATTCCTCCTCAGTTTGTTTCGTTTTTAGATAGGTATCACTAATAATATATTCGATTTCATAACCATCCACTCGTCTATTTTGTAGTCTTTGTCCCTACAAAACCAGATTTAGAGGTAATCCGAAGGTAAATAGACGTATAGTAGAATACAACAAATTTTTTACACCGTGTGTTCTGAATCACATTTTTCGTTTAAGGGATAAATTTTTCATCCTGTTTTATTTGATCAATAGATAAAACTGAGATTGTAAAGAGGAGAAAGCTTTTTTTTTATCAGGAATGGCCAGGTTATTTATCCCAATTTTCTTCTTTCCAGCCACCGTTTTACAGCCCAAAGCAATACAAATACACCGATGATAAAAAGAGCATTTCCTAAAATGATCACAAGAAGACGGCTCAAATTCTGACCTCATTTCTTTCAATGATCGGTAAAAACTTAGCGCTTCTAAAAAGATATTTCAAGATAACAAATGTGTTAATTTTAGTATAATAATTTGATTAAGATCAGATTGTTTTGAGATAATTATTCAGGCAGTTTATAAATTACCTATGGCTTCTTTTTATGAACACTTAGAAATTATGTTAAAAAGTAAATTGACTTAAAGATAATCAAAATGAAAATTGGTGTATTAATAAAGCAGGTTCCGGGGGGGGAATCACCATTGCGGGTTAGCAGTGATCACAGTTGGATTGATGAAGCTTCCGTAAATTTTGAGACTAACGAAAGTGATTCCTATGCCTTGGAAGAAGGCCTCCAGATTCGTGAAAAAAATGGTGATGGGGAAGTGGTTGTAATTAGCATGGGTCCGGAAGGACGAACCCAAAAAGTCATTCGTGAAGCTCTTGCCAAGGGAGCTGACCGGGGCGTCCACATTACGGAAGAAGGCCCTTCGGAAACAGATCCTCTCCGCTCCGCAGGTGTATTTGCGAAAGCATTACAGGAGGAGCAGTTTGACCTTATCCTGTCTGGTCTTCAGTCCTTGGATCTGGGAATGGGGCAAACCGGTGTGATACTGGGTGAATTATTAGGAATGTCGTCTGCCACATTGGTTATGGAAACAGAGATAGGTGAAAATTCTATTCGGGTCAAACGTGAACTGGAATCGGGATGGTTTCAATGGATAACTCTTCCTCTGCCTGCATGTTTGTCCATTCAGTCCGGGATAAACCAGCCCCGCTATCCTTCCTTGAAAGGGATTATGGGTGCAAAAAAGAAAGAAATAAAAATCCTGCCAAAAGCGGAAATAATTGAAAGTGATGTAAACCAGTCTATCACCCGTGTTTACAGCATGCAAAAGGCGAAGAAAACGGAAATGATCACTGGAGATATAGATCAGCAAATTACCCGGCTGGTAGAAGCATTGCGAACAGAAATCAAGGTATTGTAAGAGGGAACTGGTGGACATACTTGTAGCGCTAGAAAATAATTCAGGATCGATTCACCGCATGGGCTTAGAGGCTCTTGCTGCAGGCCAGAAACTTGCGTCCGAAATGAATCTATCTCTTTCAATGTTAGTGATGGGCAAAAACGGGGGAGACCTGGCAGAGAATGCGGGAAAGTTCAATGCTGAGGAAGTGTTATTATTGGAGAATCCTCTCCTGGATAATTATTCATCCGATGGATATTCCCAGGCTATTACATCCGTTTTGGAACAGGAGAAACCCCGCTTTGTTTTTATGGGTCATACGTACATGGTCAGGGATTTTTTACCCCGGGTCAGCGCACGGCTTCGAATTCCCTTCATCAGTGACGTGGTTCAATTTAGGGTTGATGATGGGAATCCCGTATTTACAAAGCAGGTCTTTAATGCAAAATTAGCTGCCGATATTGTGTCTCAATCCGAAGGTGCTACACTGGTCAGCCTTCAATCTGCCGCGTATCAATCTGACCAGGCGGAAGCTGGAGCAGCAACGATACGATCGATCTCAATTGAGATGGACAGCTCAGCTATAAAGACGCAATCAGAAGAGCCCTTTAAAGAGGAGGCAGGAGGAGTTGACCTGACGAATGCAGAAATCATTGTTTCTATTGGCAGGGGGATAGGGAAAGAGGAAAACTTGCCAATTGTAAATACTCTTGTGGATGCATTAGGAGCTGAATTGGGCTCTTCCCGTCCAATCGTTGATTCCGGTTGGCTTGAACCATCCAGACAAATTGGAAGCTCCGGACAGAATGTAGCCCCGAAACTTTATCTTGCTTTGGGAATTTCTGGGGCAATCCAGCATGTGGTTGGGATGAAAGGATCAAAAAATATTGTAGCAGTAAATAAGGATTCTGAAGCGCCGATTTTTGAGATTGCAGACTATGGAATTGTTGGCGATATCCTTGAAATTATTCCGAAACTTTCGGAAGCTGTTGAAGCTGCAAAAAATTAATGTCTGAAAGGGAAGTTCTTGAACTGGATGTTCTGTTTGTAGGTGCAGGGCCTGCCAGTTTAGCTGGTGCGATTCATCTGCAAAGTCTGCTGAAAGAATCGGGTCAGGAAGCCAGCATTGCAATTTTAGAAAAAGCTGGAGAGATTGGAGCGCACTCGCTGTCTGGAGCTATTCTTGATCCTCGTACGCTAAAGGAACTATTTCCTGATTTTGACCAACAGAACATTCCGTTTGAATCTGAAGTAACTGAAGAACATCTCTATTACTTAACTAAAGCAAAAAAGTTTTCATTTCCGTTTATTCCTTTGCCCATGAGTCATCATGGCTGTTATATAAGTTCCCTCGGAAAATTGACGCGCTGGTTAGGAGAAAAATGTGAGAATGAGGGCATTGACATTTTCTGCGGTTTTTCTGGAACAGAACTTATCTATGAGGGAGATCAGGTAATTGGTGTCCGGACAGGGGACAGGGGGATTGACAAAAACGGTGAGCAAAAATCCCAATATGAAGCCGGAGCAGAAATTCATGCAAAAGTCGTTATCCTTGGGGAAGGCACCAGAGGGAGTTTGACAAAAAAACTCATTCAGCGTCATGAACTCATGAATGGAAAAAACCCACAGGTATGGGCGATTGGAGTCAAAGAGCTGTGGAAGATGCCCCCAGGGTCTGTCCAGCCGGGATATGTGGCACACACTATGGGTTTTCCACTTGGGCATACTATTTTTGGCGGGGCATTTTTATATGGTATGCAGGATGATATCTGGGATTTAGGATTGGTCGTTGGTTTGGATTATTCAAATCCAGCAGTGGATTCTCACCATGAACTTCAACTGCTTAAGACCCACCCTTGGATGAAATCGGTCCTGGATGGAGGTGAATTGATTTCCTATGGTGCAAAATCTCTGCCGGAAGGAGGATGGTTTTCCATTCCAAAATTGACTGTCAATGGCGCTATGCTCATTGGTGATTCTGCCGGTTTTATGAATGGACAAAGATTAAAAGGAATTCATCTTGCAATGAAATCGGGGATGCTGGCTGCAGAAACAATTGTGGATGCGTTAAGTGAAAATAATTTTTCCGATGAAACTCTTTCAGATTTCGAGAAGAAGGTAAACTCAAGCTGGCTGAGAGATGAATTATGGAAGGTTCGCAATTTTCACCAGGCGTTTGACCACGGATTATTTGGAGGGCTCATAAATGCCGGAATGGGACTGGTTACAGGAGGAAGAGGCTGGGGATTTAAAAACCGAATGTCCAGTGAATCAGGACATTTAAGGATGGAGAAAGGCAAAATTGAAAACCGGTATAACGAATTAAGTTTTGATGGAAAATATCTGTTTGATAAAGTAACTGACGTCTACCATTCTGCTACAGCTCATGAGGAAGATCAAATTCCACATTTGCATGTTCGTGATCCGGATGTCTGTATAACAAAATGCCCAGAGGAATTTGGGAATCCATGTGAAAATTTTTGCCCTGCTGATGTCTATGAAATGGTTGGAGAAGGAGAAACCAGAAATCTTCAAATCAATTTTTCGAACTGTGTTCATTGCAAAACCTGTGATATTATGGATCCTTACCAGATCATTGACTGGGTTCCGCCTGAAGGAGGAGATGGACCTGCCTGGGTCAATTTATAATCACTTCCCATGAAAGAATTCAATTATTATTTTGATATTTTTGTCCATTTTGGGTCTATATAATAAATAAGGAGGAGTTCAAAATTCTAGAGGTAACCTCCCAATATCTCAATAATCGTGCAGACCCTAGCGAAGGAGTTGTATTCACCCCAAATGAACACGCAATATTTATGGTCAGGGAAGCAATTTTCTGGCGCTTGATTCAGGATTTTCCAAACATATCGTATAATCAATATCATACTTTTATAACCGGATTAGCAGATAGAAGAATCGGCGAAAGCTTTCTCACCGTCCTTTGTGAGTATCAGTTTCAAGATCCCTCAGCAGGAGATGGAATTTTTATGAAAACACTTTGCCGGGAAATATATGGACTTTGTAATAAATATGATTATCAAATAAAAAGAGGATGGGAAGCAGAGCATGTTCACGGATGGGAAATAAACTTGGAAATTCTGGAAGCCTGTAAACGAAATATGAGCTTTTCTCCTCATTTGATTCAAGGTGATTATCTTAATAGCAAATCAAAAAAACCTGTGGATGTGATTATTGCTAATCCGCCCTATGTACGGCAGGAATATTTATCTTCAGATTATAAGAAAAAGCTCATTGAACAATTTCAACCTGAGTTTTCTGGCATAAAATTATCTGTACGTTGTGATTTGTACATTTATTTTCTACTGAAAGCATTAAAGAATTTGGATAAAAATGGAGTGTTCACATTTATCATTCCAAACAGCTGGATGGATAATTCATACGGAGAAATATTAAGGAAACTGTTCAGAGACGAATTTCAACTTTTATCAATAACTGATTCCGGTTCGCGACATTTCAAGCAGGAAGTTAATACGGTGGTTATCTCAGGCGTTCGAAAAAAACCTGAAAAAAATAATCGAATAATTGTAAACCTCGATCAAAAGAGGAAATCAATTTCCCAGGAAAGTTTACAGTCTTTGGACCTTGGCTGGCATGGATCTTTATTCAGGTGTCCANCATGGCTTNTGAAACAAATAGGGGAGAACAAAGCNTTAGNAACAATCGGTGGCATATTTTCTGTTTGTTCCGGGATCATNACCGGNAATAATCGTGCCTTNTACCATCAAGANAAAATCAANAACTCCCTTCCTGCNATCCGAAGTCCTAAAGAGACAGCTTCCATTAAATTTACCCGAACAAATGTTCAATCCTGGATTGGTTTGAATGGTGGAGGATTCAAAATTAAAAAAGCGCCCTTATTATGGATGGACCTTCGTGGCGGGCGTCATGTTGTTGTTTGGAATCAGGACAATCTTCCATTTGAACATACGTTTTATGGCTTGCATCCAAAGGATGGAAGAAATGTGGAAACATGGGCTTACATTCTGAATTCATCATGGGTGTGGCTCATGGTAGAACTTTTTGGAAGGAGAGGGNTGGGAGGAGGCGCCGTNCGTTTGGTAAAAAATGATCTCGTTAANTTACCGATTCCGCTTTTTACTAATATAAAATTCCCTTCCAACCTCTCAGGATTTTTAGAACGACCGATTTATAATTGGCGAACAGAATTGGAACAGGAAGACAGAAACTTTGTTGATCAATACATTTTTAAATTNCTTGGAATGAGTACGAAACAAAAAGAGTGTATGATTCTCCTTCGTTCACTCATGGAGAAAAGGGAATCAAAAGCCCGAAGCGTTCATGACTGAACACACGAACCATTATTACTATTCTTTTGAGCAAGAAGGGAACTTCAGTTATTCAGCGGAGGATATTGATCAACTGTCTGAATATGAAAAATATCAATTATCCTTTCATCCTGAGCGCCCAAAATATCTTGATTATCTTTCATTATTTGATTCTGTTGAAGAATGCTTTTCCAGCGATGAATTTGGCGCTTGGCTGATCCAGACTCATCGGGCAGAGATCACAATCAANGGATCATCAATCCCATTGATGTCAATTGGNCAGCAGACCGGTCCCACTTCCCGTTATAATGAAATGCTGGAAATGATGAAGGACGGCGAAAAAGTAAAACACTGGAACCATGGAATGCCTACTCCGGCTTCCTATGAGAGGGCAATCCGCGCTGTTGATGNGGCGAATGAAGAAGGTCGAATGATCATTACTTTTGTGGACACACCGGGGGCTGATCCNACGGAAGAATCAGAAGCGGGAGGCATTGCATGGCGGATTGGAGAGACTATTNAAAAATTAATTGAATCAAACACTCCAACTTTGTCTCTGATTATAAACCGCGGGTGCAGCGGGGGAGCCATCGCGTTAACAGGATGCGACTGCGTGTTGGCTATGGAATATTCTACTTATCTTGTAATTACCCCAGAGGCATGTTCGTCAATACTTTTCCATACCCGTCACCGAGCTAATGAAGCAGCGGAAGTCTCCCAGATNACTTCCCGGGAAGGNTTTGAATTGGGNATTGTNGATGAAATGGTACCTGAAAAGNCNGGGCCGGCACACCGCAATCCGNCTGAAGCAATNCAGGCTGCAGGGACAGNTCTAAAAAATTGGATTGNAAAATTGAATAAAATTCCTGCCAAAGAACTTTTTCAAGATCGAATCAAACGTTGGAAAANNATTGGCCATTGGGATGAGGTAACGGTAAANGGGACTCGATTAATTCAGGAAAAAGTATCCCGACTTCCTATAATAAATAAGGAGGGTTTTGTTCAGCGTCACAAGGATTGCTACTCAAAGTCAGGGAAGCATGTTTATGATCCTGTGAATGGTTCCCTCCTTCAAAAAAACAATTACGTTTGCGATATATGTGGCCACAGGTATGCTAGGCCAAGCGCNTGGGATTATATGGATTTGATTCTGGATCAAGGCTCCTTCAATGAACATGAAGAAACCCGCTATGTTATAGATAAAGATATTTTAGAATTTCCAGGATATAGTNAAAAATTGGAGGAAACCCGCCTGAAAACTGGAATGACTTCCGCTCTAATCACCGGAATGGGAAAAATTCTAAAAAATGAAGTTATTTACTGCGGAACGGAATTCGGNTTTTTAGGCGGNTCTTACTGTATGAGTTCCGGAGAAAAGATTTGGCGTGCAGCNGAGATTGCTTTGACAAAAGGATTGCCNATGGTTCTTCAAGCCTGCGGAGGAGGCGCCCGCATGCATGAAGGTTGTTCTTCCATGGTTGGCATTCCCAAGGCACATGTAGCCCTCACCCGCGTAGAGCGAAAAGGGATCCCTGTGATTACCCTAATCACCGATCCAACGCTGGGAGGAGTTGCAATTGGCTATGGTTCCCGGGGAATCAGGTTGTTTGAGCTCAACAGCGGAAATATTGGTTTTTCCGGCCGGCGGGTAATTGAACAATATGTGGGACACAAATTAGGACGGGATTTCCAGACAACCGAGTGGCTCCATCAGCACGGGCATGCCGATACAATTGTCACACCAGAAAATATCAGAAAGATGATTGTTGAAATAATAGAAGTCAGCTCACCCCAAAATACAGTTGACAAATGAAACGTCCAAGCATGTACAATCGGCATGAGGCCAGCTTNAAGGCATTTGTTGAAAAATTTAATAATGTCAAGGACGACCTCCGTCTGGTAATGCAAATTTATAACACTGAAAATTTCAGGGATGACGGAGTGATTGTCGATACAAAGACGGGGAAACGAATAACCTTTGACTGGGAAATCCGTGACCGATATTTTAAATCAGGGAAATTTGCATTTAAAGAATTGGGACAATTTGAACGAAAATTGAAAAAAGGGGAGATAGGGTTATCACTTCAGTGTGACCAGGATGAAACGGCGGTGATGGCTGCCTGGCATGAAGATTGGCTGAAAGAAAAACCCCGAAAGAAAAAATTAAGAACTGACCAAAAAAGTGATGAATTTGGAATGGTGCGCTACACCGGGCATTTCAGGATTTACTTCTATAAAAAAATNGGTGAGTTTCGAAAAATGATTTCTATAGCATTAATAAAAAGTTCATTTAATCATACGGTTTTTCATGAAAGAAATTCCTAACCAGTCTTTTTATGAATTCAGTTTATGCCTTATACAAATTTTCCAGAATGTCTCTATACCGTTCCGTCACCACTTTTCTCCGGACTTTCAATGTAGGAGTTAACTCATCTTTGTCCTGATCAAAATCTTCTTCTAATACAAAAAATTTCTTTATTGTTTCGTATGAAGCCAGCTTTTCATTCTTGATGTGGATTTCCTGGCGATAGAGTTCGTGGACTTCTTTTTTTTTAGAAAGATTAGCCAGGTCCTGGTATAAAAGTTTGTGGTCACGGGCAAATTTGGCGATCTCATCTTCATCCATAGTTATGAGTGCAGTCAAATACGGTTTTTTATCGCCAAATACCATGGCCTGGCTTACGTAAGGACTAGTCTTTAAAAGATTTTCTATATTTTGTGGTGCCACATTCTTTCCGCCAGCTGTAATGATCAAGTCCTTTTTTCGATCTGTAATAAATAAATAACCATCTTCATCAATATGACCCACATCTCCTGTATGAAGCCAGAAGCTGCCGTTTCTGCCAGGTTTCAATAGTTCATTAGTTGCCTCTTCGTTTTTATAATATTCTTTTATATTTTGTGGAGCACGGACACAAATTTCGCCATCATCAGCAATCTTCACTTCAGTATCAGGAAGTAGTTGACCCACGGAACCAATTTTAACAAACCCCGGTTTATTACAGGATATAACCCCAGTTGTCTCCGTCATACCATAGGCTTCATAAATGGTGATGCCCATCCATTTAAAATAGTGTATTATTTCCGGTGAAATAGGTGCTGCACCTGATATCATAAATCGTATCCGACCGCCAAAAATATCCTTGATCTTATTGTAAATAAGAAACTTGGCAATGGCTGATTTGAATTTTAATGTAATGGGAATCNANTNCTTTTTAGATAANAATTCGGANCGTTTTCTACCTGTTTCAACTGACCAGTTATACACTTTTTTCTGCACCCATGTTGCATCTCCANTNCCTGTNGAAATCCGTGCATAATANTTTTCATAAACACGGGGAGTACCGAACAGGATGGTTGGCCCAACCTGGCGCGTATTATCCGGCATATCTTCAATACTTTCAGCAAAGGCGGTCTCATTACCATAAACAAGTTTCAAAAAATGTCCCAAAAGTCGCTCTGCAATATGAGCTAATGGTAAATATGCTAACGAGATATCCTCTTTTCGAATATCGAGCAGATCTGGTAAATATTTAATCATGGAGATGACGTTGTCACTGTTGATGATACCAGCTTTTGGGTGTCCTGTTGTTCCTGATGTATAAATAAAGCTTATTACTTCTTCCGGTTTACTGGATTCGATCCTTTGTTCAAAAGAATCATCATCGATGCCTGTTTCAATAAAATCAGCAAACGAAGTCACATTGGGAAGATCTTTGGGGTGGTACGCATCAAAGACGACTGCTTTTTCAACGTTTGGCAATCTACCCCAAATTTCTAAAATTTTATCAAGTTGTTCCTGATCCTCAATAAACATGAGTCGTGCATCGCTATGCTCCGCTATATAAAGAACTTGTTCTTTTGTATTAGAATGGTACACTGGTGCCGTAACACACCCAATGCACATAATAGCCATATCACACATGACCCATTCCAACCGCGTTTGTGATAGAATAGAAACTTTATCTCCGGGATTCATGCCAGAGGCCAGCAAGGCTTGGCCGATCTTTTTGGCATTTGCTCCGTATTCACCCCAGGTTTGAGATTCCCAAACTCCTTTTACCTTAGACCAGTTTGCAATATCATGTCTCTGTTCAGTCACATGATGCAAGAATGCTTTAGGAACCGTATTGCAAATATTAAAGTCAGGTTTACTCATGATCGCCACAAACGTGCTCTTCGGACATATTTCCCTTCGCCTAAATACATTTCCCGCACTTTTTCTTCCTCATATAATTCGTCATAGGTTCCGCTTAAAAAAATCTTACCTGATGTAAGAACATACCCGTAATCTGCAATTTTAAGAGCTTGGGTCACATTTTGTTCAACCAAAAGTATTGTTACTCCAGCTTGATGTAAGTCTTGAATAATTGTAAAAATTTCCTGAACGAGTTTTGGTGACAAACCTAAAGATGGTTCATCCAATAATAACAATTTTGGTTCCAGCATTAATGCTCTGGCAATAGCCAGCATTTGCTGTTCCCCTCCGCTTAATGTTCCAGCCTGCTGACTGCCGCGTTTTAAAAGTATTGGGAAATGGGCTGTGACTTTTTCAAAACGCTCTGCAAATAGATCTTTATCTTTTATCAGGAAGCCACCCATCAATAAATTTTCATTAACAGTTAATTCCGGGAAAATGCGTCTATTTTCAGGTACATGGGATATACCCATTTTGATGATTTCTTCAGGATCTTTATGATCGATTTGTTCGTCATTATAATGGATGGTGCCGTATTCCGGTTCAGTAATGCCGCAGATCGTTTTTAAAATGGTTGTTTTCCCTGCGCCATTGGCTCCAAGAATGCAAACAAGCTGTCCTTTTTCAACGCCCAGTGAAACTCCATGAAGAGCTTTGATCTTGCCGTAAAACGTCTCTACTCCAACCATCTTAAGCATGGACTTCGTCCCCCAGGAATACCTTGATTACTTCAGGATGATTTTTTACTTCTTCCGGTTCTCCCATTGCCAGAACCCTGCCGGAATCCAAAACACAGATACGATCCGAAATATTCATAACTAAATTCATATCATGCTCTACCACTACCACAGTTATATTCAGTATATTTCTTATTTCAGAAATAATTTTTCCAATTTCCAATGTCTCCTGGTCATTCATTCCCGCAGCAGGTTCATCCATCAGGATCAATTTTGGTTTACAAATCAGCGCACGTGCAATTTCAACCAATTTTTGAATACCATATGGCTGCCCGCTCAAATACTTCTTTTCAAAGTTGGCAATCCCTAAAAAATCCATAACCTCTAAGGCTAACGCTTCTTCTCTTCCACGCTCTTTTCGTGAAATCCATCTAGTGAATGTATCCCTCACAGTTAACCTGCGGTGGGCACCTAATAAAATATTATCGAGGAGAGTCATAAAAGGAACATTCTGAAGATTTTGGAAGGTACGGGAAATACCATATTTGACAATCTCATGAGGTCTTCTGTNCAGGAGGTCAACATTGTTATATTTTATAGAACCCCGTTGAGGAGAACAAAANCCATTGATGCAATTGAATAATGTGGATTTTCCGGAACCATTGGGCCCNATTAAAGAAAAGACTTCTCCCTCTTTTACGTCAAACGATACACCATNCAGGGCCACCACACCTGAAAATTGCATGTGCAGATTATTAATTTGCAAGTCAGCCATGACAAATAAAGCCCCCGATATAAAGGATCGAGGGCTTTATGTTTTAATTATTATTATTTAACCCATTCAGAAATAACAGTCTGAACGCCTTCTTTCACTTGAACGAGGACCACAGATTCTGTTCCGGCATGATCGCTTGGACTGTATGTGATTGGCGGGAAAGCACCTGAATCCCATTTGTTCAACGTTTCCAAACCATTGATCAAACGTTTGCGCGTGGGGTTTTTCCCGGCCCGGTCCAGTCCTTCAACAAGAACTTTTGCTGTAATGAAACCATAGAAATGGTACATACCCATATAGGCTTCCGGTACTTCGTATTTTGCGCATAATTCTCTATAGTGGACAGCACCCGGTGCATCAGAATTCCACAAATTCGCAAAGTTTGATGCAATAAAACCTTCACCGGCAGGTCCAGCTGCAAGCGCAACACGATGATCCATTGTAGGACTTGTTCCATAAAACTGGGGTGAATAACCCATTGCAGCTGCAGTCTTCATCACAATAATGGGTTCTTTGACCACCCCGGCGATAATCACGTGACCCACACCACCTTTAATCAAGTTACCAACTTGACCGGTAAAATCAGTTGCTCCACGCTGATAGGCTTCTTTTTGTATAGACGTGCCTGTTGCTTTTTCAGCTTCAGCTGCACCTTTTAATACATTTTCACCATAATCATCATCCTGGTAAATCAAACCAATTTTGGCATTGGTATCTTGACTCAAGATATGATCAACAAGAATTCGGGTTTGTTTATCGTAACCCGTATCTGTATGGAAAATTAAGTCACTTGCTGGGCGTGACATATCGGACATAGTACCCGATTGTGTTGCTGGAGCAATGAGTGGTGTGCCTGTCTCAGCCAAAATGGGCCTGATGGCTTCACATGGTGAAGTTCCTATTACATTATACAAGCAAAATACCTGGTCTTTTTCAATCAATTTCTTTGCTGCCACTACAGCTTTTTGAGGATTGTATTGATGATCTTCTATCATCATTTCAATCTGACGGCCATGGACGCCTCCCTGTTCATTGATATATTTAAAATATAGATTTGAACCGGCAGGTAAAACTGCGCCTAATTCTTTCATAGGACCGCTCAAGTCCTGAATATTGCCAATCAAGATTTCTGTATCAGTTACCCCTGGTGCTGGTGCCTGTTTACCACAGGTAATAAACAACAGCAGGATACTAACCATTGTTGTCATTTTTTTCATGATTACATCTCCTGGTTTATTAATAAAGTAAATCATTTTTTCGGATTGAATGGAAATAATTTCCAGTAAATTCTCATTTTGAGCCACATTCCATATAATCCTTGTGGTTGGAATATAATAAATAACAGCATTATTAAACCGAAAATGAATGCTTGAAAATCACCAGCTTCCAAATGGATATATTTTGACAATCCATCTTTAAATAAAGGAATAAACAGGTTTTCCATTAACACAATAAACAAGGTTCCCAGCACAGCACCATAGATTGATCCAGCTCCGCCAATAAGCACCATTACGATAAAAAATATTGATAATAAAATATCAAAATGATCTGTAGAAATAAAATGGCTTGTATGGGCAAATAAAACACCGGCAAAACCAGCAAACATACCTGAAATAAAAAATGACATCATTTTATACTTGGCTAAATTGATTCCCGATGCCTGAGCTGCTTGTTCCGAATCCCGGATAGCCATAAATGCACGGCCAAGTTTGGATTGGACAATTCTCCTGGCAATAATAACAGCCAGAATAACAAACGTATAAATCAAAAAATAATTATCCCAATCATTTTTTATGGTCATTCCAAAGAAAGAAGCTTTAGAAACTTGTAAGCCACCCGCACCGCCTGTCCATTCCCGAAACGCAATGATGAGACGCTTAACAATAAACCCAAATCCCATCGTTGTCAGCCCCAGGTACATGCCTTCAATTCGTAATGCAGGAAAACCAATCACAAAACCGAACAATCCAACAATAATGGGTGTAATTATTAACGAAAGTTCAAAAGGCAATCCTACTTGATCAACTAATATTGCAGAAGCATAGGCTCCGATGGCTAAAAATGCAGCATGACCTAAAGACATCAATCCCGTAAATCCACTCAATAGATCCAACCCTGCAGTCAGAATGATATAAATTCCGGCCATGTTCAAGATATAAAGGTAATATTTATAACTAAACGTGGCATTTTTGAGAAGAAATGGAAAAAGATAGATTGCAATAATTAATACGGGAATCCATTTCAGGTTTTCATCTTCGTAACGACCTTTCATTAGACTCTCTTCACCTTTGTGATTCCAAATAGACCATCAGGCCTTATCATCAGTACCGCAATTAAAATGATCCAAACAATAATG
>NYYF01000005.1 GCA_002686675.1 Fidelibacterota bacterium | reverse complement strand
TTTGGATATGGAGATATCTCAGTGGCGAAAAAACCGCGCATTGCTATCTTTGGTACAGGGGATGAATTGGTGGAGCCGGGGATTGAATTAAAACCGGGACAAATCTATAATTCCAATCTCTATATTTTTGCAGAGTTGGCTGAAAAATCCGGGGCGGAAGTCATCATGCGGGATGTGATTAAAGACGATAGAAAACCGTTGCGTGCATTTTTATNGAAAGCGTTGAAAACCTGTGATATGGTCATTTCTTCTGGCGGTGTATCCATGGGACGGTTTGATTATGTNCGGGANGTTCTCATGGAATTGGGTGTGCAGNAACANTTCTGGAAAGTTGCCCAGAAACCGGGGAAGCCNTTCTTTTTTGGAACGGGTNAATCCACACTCATATTTGGCCTNCCNGGGAATCCCGTATCGTCTTACATCGGNTTTATGGAATGGGTCTGGCCGGTGCTGGATGTCATGATGGGAAAACCTGAACAAAACTTTTTAACTGGTATATTGAAGGCATCTTTCCCCCGGGAAAAAGTTAAATGTCGCTTCCTGTTTGGTAAAGCCTGGATGGAAGATGGAAAGCTGGTATGTAAGCCGTCCTCCAAAATGGGCTCTCATATGCTNTCGTCATCNTTGGAAGCCAACTGCATTTTAGGATCCGAAACAGGAGANNGTTCATTGCAACCGGGCGAAGAAATCCGTATTAATGTTTTACCCTGGAAAAATATTAAATGATCATTACTCCGCAGGAATTGCAGCAATGGATGGATAATGGAAAATCTTTTACAGTTGTGGATATTCGTCCGGAGGAACATCGAAATGAATTTCCATTAACTGGGCTAAACCCTGTTATTTCTGATACCAACTCCATTCTGGAAACTGAAGTTGATACGGTACTGGTTTGTCAATTTGGGATTGTGACTGAAGGAATTATTGTTGAGAAAAATCTGGAAAATACTTTTAGTCTTTTAGGTGGTGTACAGGCGTGGATTGAATTTCAATCGGAAAAGGAAGATTTGAGTCGATGGTCCAGGCAAACAGTACTGCCCGAAATTGGGCTGGATGGACAAAAAAGACTTTTGAGTGCTACGATTGCAATTGTTGGCATGGGCGGACTTGGTTGCCCTGCGGCACAATCGCTTACCATCGCAGGTGTCGGCAAACTGAAAATTATTGATGGAGATAAAGTGGAACTTTCCAATCTGCATCGCCAGCCCTTGTATGGTGTTAAAGATATTGGCCGATTGAAAGTGGAAGCAGCAAAAGAGAAGTTAGAAAAATTGAATGGGGATGCAGTTGTTGAAATAGTTGATGTGTTTTTGAATGAAGACAATGGGATAAATTTTGTAAGNGATGCAGATATTATTATTGACGCAACTGATAATATTCAAACNCGACTGTTAATTGACAGATTATCCAAAGAATCAGGGGTTCCCATGGTGTATGGTGGTTTGTATCGTTATGAAGGACAGGTTGCGATTTTGAATGTCAATGGAAGGTCTGGTTATAGTGAGCTATTCCCCGAACCGCTATCAGGTGGTGATACGTGCGCGGATGCCGGCGTATTGGGAATGGTACCGGGAATTGTTGGTAATATCCAAGCACTTGAAGCCGTAAAACTTATTGTAGGAATTGAACCAAATCTGGCTGGGAAACTTCTGGTGTATGACGGCATGAACCATACATCCCAAACGATCGAATTATGATACGGGTAAAAGTAAAATGTTTTTCCCAAGTGAAATATGTCCTGGGCAAGGATGAAATGAGCTTGGCATTGGAACCGGGTACAACTTCCGCAGAACTGGAAGAACTGGTGCGGAATCAAGCGCAAGGCAAATTGGATAAAGTCACATTAAGGATTGCGGTAAATCAAAAATATATACCGGTAGAGATTGAACTTAAAAATGGGGATGAAGTAGCTTTTATTCCGCCGGTGCAGGGGGGATAGATGATTAAAATTGAAATAGTAAAAGGACCCATNACACCCTTTCCNTCAGATGATTCCCGNACTCAGGATGGNGCGGAATTGGTATTTAACGGACGCGTCCGTGCAACGGAACATGGNNAAAATATTACCNNATTGGAATATGAGCAATATGAAGGGATGGCAGAAACTGAATTAAGAAATTTAGCTGAAAACACAGTGAAGAGGTTTCCTGTCCATGATTTGTTTTGTAAACACCGCGTTGGGAAAGTAAAGGTAGGNGAAACTAGTCTTCATGTGNTGATTTGGTCNAAACACCGTCAGGAAGGAATTGATTCTATGTCCTGGTTTATTGTTGAACTGAAAAAACGGATTCCTATATGGAAATGGGCGANACTGNAAGATGGTTCGCGAATNCCGAGTGAATGTGCACACTGAATTGTCAACAATATTAAATTGTNAACGTCTATGTTAGGATTTTCACACAACTTCCTCTCTAATTTTTTATTCTGGGTTACCCGCAAGCGGTGGCTGATTTTCACCTTTGTCATTAGCCTCCTTCTTTTTTATATACCGTCCCCGACAACACTTACTCCCGAAGGGCATCGCACGCTGATCATTGTTGTTATTGCCTTGATCTTGATTATTGGAGAAGTGATTCCTTTGCCGGCAGTAGCAATTCTTATTTTGATTTTAGAAGTTATTTTTGGAATAGATACACCAAACGGCGTTGCGGAATCTTTTATGAGTGATGCTGTTTTTTTTATTATGGGCTCGCTCATGCTCGCGGTTGCCATAGTGAGTCAGGGTTTGGATAAACGCCTTGCCTTAGGGATAATTAGAATGACGGGAAATAAAACATGGCGAATTGTTTTTGGTTTTGTTGCCATTTCCGCTATTTTATCATCATTTATAGGTGAGCATACTGTGGCGGCAATGATGCTTCCTGTGGCATTAACTTTGGTGCGTAATACAAGCGAGGACAAAGCTGTCGTTCATACACTGGCTAAACTTTTACTATTTTCCATTGCTTACGGTTGTGCTATGGGTTCTATTGGTACACCCTCCGGTGGCGGGAGAAATGTGATNATGATCGGTTATATCTCAGAATTTGGATTAGGTAATATTTCTTATCTGAAATGGATTAAATATGCTTATCCGATGCTAATTTTAGAGATTCCGCTTGCTGTGATTATTTTATGGTTCACTTTTCGACCAGAACAAACTATCCTGGACTCTGCTGTAAGAAAATTAAAAATAGATGTAACCAAAACAGGGAAGATGACCGGCAACCAAATTTTAGCTATAGCAATTTTCATTGCNGTATTTTTTGGTTGGGTCTTTTTAAGTCCTGTNTTGGGATTAGGGATTNTTGCGNTGATTGGNGTTTTTCTGTATTTATCATTTGGACTCATTGAATGGAAAGATATCAATCGAAATACAAATTGGGGTGTAATTATTTTATTTGGNGCNGCCATTTCTTTAGGAATACAGATGAAGGAAACNGGCGCAGCTGAATGGGTTGCCAATCTNGCAATTACAGGCTTGGGCAGTGTGGTACAAAATGTGGATGTTTTACACTGGTTTNTTTCTGTGTTTTTAACTGGNGTTTTAACCAATTTATTAAGTAATGCTGCTACGGTGGCTGTTTTGGGCCCCATTATTTTGGATATGGGTGGCAATCCTATTATACTGGGAATTTCTGCCTCTATTGCATCGGCATTTGCATATTTAACAATAGTAGCTTCGCCCACCTGTATGATTATACATTCNAGNGGNTTNGTNAAATCCANNGATTACNTNAAAGCAGGATGGAANCTNTTTGTAATGTCAATTTTGGTTTTATTNATCATTTCAAGATTTTATTGGGTGTTACTATNATGAAATTNTTAATTGCCATCGGAAGTAAAAAATATTCAGGGCCTACGCTGGAAGTAGGTATGCGGATAGCCAATGCGTTTAATGCAGAAGTAACCATTGTTTATGTAGGTGAAAAGATTGGTGCTTTCAGTACTTCAGAAGTGCTCATGGCCCAGGAAAATCTTCAAAACTGGAAGCTGGATNGGCAAGGTGTGGANGTACTGGAGTGGGCTTTTGATTTTCTTGTACAGAATGAATATGTGTCCCTGGATTCAAGTGCGGATGGTTTTAATNTTGAAAAACTGGTGCAAACCGATGATGACCGCTGTGAAGTGTTTTTGGAAGGAAATCGTACCCAGGAGGTAGGGCTCATCCTGCGGAATGGTGATATTATTCAACAGTTGCGTGATGAGGTTAATAAAAGAGCCTTTGATGTAACGATAATTGGGGCTAGTAAAAAACGCAGTATGACTCATGATTTAATCCAGTATATTGATAGTTCTATTTTTATCGTCAATAATTATCAACCGGATCATCAGTATAAAATGTTGCTGGCAGTCAATGATGCCCCGAATACNAGGAAAGCAGTAAAATATGGTGTCCGTGTTGCCCAGGCATTTGATCTTTTTACAACCGCAGTCACTGTATCAGGAACAGCTGATTTCAGTGAAAATTGTAAAAAGGCTTCCGCTTGGGCAGACAAATTCTTGCGTCGTTCCGGTATTGAAAACAAAATTCACTTGGAGCATGGAAAATTTGTAGAAACAATGAGTACAATTGNCGGAGATAACCACATTATAGTTATGGGATCATCAACAAAAAGTCCATTGGTAAAATTTTTCAAAGGTAGTAAACCACTTAAAGTGATGGAAAACTGCAAATGTCCCGTNTTGATTGTTAAAGAATGATGTTTCAACAATTTGCCCTTACACTATTATTGGTGCTGTTTATNATTGTTATTACGGTTCCACCGATTGTATTTCTGGTGTTATTCGTTTTGGACAAAAAACAGACCCAGCATTCTGTCTTGAGAAATTTTCCGTTGCTNGGAAGGATAAGNTATTTCTTTGAAATGATGGGTCCGGAAATGCGTCAGTATATGTTTGATTCTGACAATGAAGGNAAACCCTTTACCCGTGTGAATTTTCAAAATATTGTNATCGCAGGGAAATATCTAAAAACNTTAATTGCTTTTGGGTCAAAACGTGATTTTTCCAAACCGGGACTGTACATTCGTAATTCGATGTTTCCAAAATTGGCTGAGGAAATGAGAGTGGTGTGTGCTCCAAAAATTCAATCAATGCGGTATGTTGGATCAGAAGGCCTTTTTTCAAGAAAAGAAGAATTGGAAGAAGTTCAAATTCAACCCTGGCTGCTTCAAGAAGAAAATGGAATCCTTATTGGTTCAGAATGCGAACACCCTTGGAATATTCTAGGCCCTGTGGGAATGAGTGCTATGAGCTATGGTGCGTTAGGAGAAAATGCAATTCGCGCAATGAGCTTTGGTATAGGAGCTGCAAAAGGATCATGGGTTCATACAGGTGAAGGAGGTTTGGCGCCATATCACCTTGAAGGTGGAGGTGATGTTATTATGCAAATCGGCCCCGGTCTCTTTGGAGTGCGAGATGAAAAAGGAGACTTTTCTACAGAATTATTCAAAGAAAAGGCGTCTAATTCTCAAGTAAAAATGTTTGAAATCAAACTTGCACAGGGTGCAAAAATTAGAGGGGGACATGTAGAAGGTAATAAAATCTCACCGGAAATCGCTGCAATTCGTGGAGTGGAGCCCTGGAAAAATGTTGATTCTCCAAACCGCCATCACCAATTTCATGATGTGTCCTCTTTATTCGATTTTATTGAACAATTAAAAGAATTAGGAAAGAAACCGGTAGGAATTAAGGTTGTTATGGGAGGACCAGATTCTGCTGATGACATTGCAAAATATATGGCTGAATCAGGTCGGGGTCCTGATGCATTCACTGTTGACGGAGGGGAAGGCGGATCAGGAGCCACATACCAGGAAATGGCAGATTCTATGGGTTTGCCAATTTCCTCAGGTTTAATTTACCTTGATAATGCTTTGCGAAGATATGGTGTTCGGGATCGTGTAAAAATCTTTGCCAGTGGCAAATTATTTAGTCCGGATAAGATTGCAATCGCATTAGGTATGGGAGCAGATTTGGTTAATATTGCCCGCGGGCTCATGATTTCAGTAGGATGTATAGGAGCTATGAAGTGTCATACAAATAAATGTCCTGTTGGCGTAACAACTACAGATCTTGATCATCAGAAGGCTTTAGTTGTGGATGAGAAAAAATGGCGTGTGTTGAATTACATCATAACATTACGGAATGGTTTAAACTCCCTTGCTGCTGCTGCAGGTTTGGTGAATTATACTCAATTTAGACGAGATCATATTCAATATAGAGATCAATATGGTAAGGTAATGTCCCTAGAGGAATTATTTCCATATCCACAATCTTGAAGAAAAATTTATTTAGTTTCCGGTCGTCTATATTTTATACCGAACGGAAGATAAATAATTAAAAAATGGAGTAAACCAACACCTTCCAGAATGAGAAAATACCAGGGCCATTCACCGATTATGAAGGGATTATTTACCATGGGTTTCTCACATAGATACATGTAATTCGCATCCAGTATCCAATTGAGGAATCCCACTATTCCAAGAGGAATGTGAGACCAAAGTGCGATTTTCCACCATGATCCTTTTCTAGGTTTCATACCTAAAAACAGAGTGATAAATAATGCATTAAGAATGATGCCTCCATGAGCAATAAAATATTCCATAAAGAGAAATCCTTCCATTCCAACTGTAAATTCCGGTGTCAGAAGTGAATGAAAAGCTCCAGGAATGCCCCAATAAAATAAAAATTCATACAGCCATTGGTTTTTCCAAAAAATCACAACACCAGCCAAAATTGCTGAAACGCTGCACATTTGAAGGGGCAAGGAAGATTGAACACTCCATTTATCTAAATAAACCATATAAAAATGAATCAGAATTGCCCTGGAGATCATCACACCACCTATCATTTTGGCAATTTGGATTCTCTGAAATTGATTGGATCTTTTACCTAATAGAAGAACAAGGTAAATAATAAGGATAGTTATAATATTACTCTGCCACCAACTTATACCAAAAATCGGAATTGTTTCGTGAGGAATCATATTTAGAATTTATTGATGGGGTGGAAAACCCACCGGAGAGTTTATATTATTTTTTCCATTTGTTTCCCAAAGATTAATCATTTTATTTCTTCCCTAATACAATTACTTAAGTTTACTCCTTTCCAAATAAAAGCACCAATAGATACCCCCCTCAAAACCAGAGTGTCAATTTTTAGCAGAAATTTTTACTAGTGTTGATTTAAAACTTGGTGTTTTACTTCTGGGATCAGTAATAGCGGGGATTAAAACGTTGCCTTCCGGAAAAAAAGTTGCCACATTTCCCTTGGCGATATCAACACACTGTACTTTGACTTTCTTCATTATATCCGTCTCATTGTATAGGTTTACTTTGTCATTTTCCTTTAGTTTAAGATTTAGCATGTCATCTTGGTTCATCATCACCACCCACCTTTGATTAATCCCTCTAAATGTATCCTCATCTTCATAGACAATGGTATTAAATTGCCCCTCACTTCTTATACTTGACATCTTGAATTGACCATTCATTACTGGCTGCTCAGGGATAGTTATAGTCTTGAAAATAGCTTTATTATCATGAGTGGCAAACTTTGGGTCGTAAAAAGTTCTATCACCAATCTGAAATTCCTCTTTGGTACGATCAATTGCGCTCATTTTATCAAACCCAGGGATAATATGACCAATTGCTTTACGAATATTCTGATGTTTTTTAAAGGTAGAAAAATCTATTTTTTTATTTTCTAAGACTGCTGATGCTATATCTGTGATTATATCTACTTCTGATCTTACATTAGAAAGTCTTACTATACCACCATCACTCGTTCGGACAAAGTTGAACATTGATTCCTGAGTCGTAGATTGTTTTTCTTCATCCCGGGCGGCTACTGGCAGGATCACAGCTTCCTCTTCAACTCCAAAGAAATGACTTTGGTTTAGGGTTGTGCTTACAAATACCTTGAAGGGAATATTACGCAAGGCTTGCTCAGCAAATTTTTGATGGGGCGTAGCGGCAAATAGGTTTCCTCCAAGCAGAAAAGCAAAATCCATTTTGTGATTATAGGATGCTTTTAAACAACCAATTGTGTCCAGTCCCATTGATTTTGGAACATTTATTCCCATTTGTTTTTCAAAATTAATAAGAATTTTTTTCTTTAATTCCGGTGTAACACCCATTGATCCAACTCCTTGAACATTTGAGTGTCCTCTCAGAGGAAGAAGGCCTGCATTCTTTTTTCCTATCATCCCTCTTAGGAGAGCAAGATTTACAATAGATTCTACATTTTCTACTCCATGAACATGCTGGGTGATTCCCATTGACCAGGTAAAGACGACATTTTTTGCATCCTTATAAAGTTTTGCTAAGTGTTTAATCTGTGTGCGGTTTACTCCTGAGGACAAAGTAATATTATCCCAAGATGTTTTCCTGAGTTTATGAGCGAAGTTTTCAAATCCATTTGTATATTTTTCTATAAACTGTTTATCAATATTTTCATTCTCAATAAGTTCTTTCGCAATGCCTTGGAATAAGGCAATATCACCACCGATGTTTGGTTGGACATAATCTGTTGCGATCTTATCATCTCCAAGCAGCATGGATTTCCAATCACTAGGGACCCTGAAACGAACCAGACCAGGTTCCTTGATAGGATTTACAATAACCACCTTCCCCTTTTTCCTCCGGCAGTGCAGGAGTTCAGTCAGCAACCGTGGGTGATTTGAAGCAGGATTTGCACCTATTACCCAAATCATATCAGATTGTTTTAAGTCCTCAAGGGCAATTGTGGCTGTTCCGCTTCCAATGGTTGAGCCAAGACCAACTCCAGATGCCTGGTGGCAATAATATGAGCAATTATTTATATTATTAGATCCGTACGCTCTTACAAATAATTGCAAAAGAAATGCAGCTTCGTTAGATGATCTTCCTGAACTATAGAAAAACGATCTGTCCGGAGAAGTTGTGCGCAGTCTTTTGATTATTTTTTCAAGAGCATCATCCCATCCAATGGGATTATAATGATTGCTATCACCTGATTTAAACAATGGTGTATTAAGTCGCCCTAATCGCTCAAGTTCTCTGGGTGAAGTTTTTCTGAAGTCTGTGATTGATTGCTTTTTAAAAAAGGTTTGGGGGATTTCTTTCTGAATATCAGTCAATTGAGCCTGGATACTTTTTTTACAAATCTCAGGGAAACTGGAAACTTCATTAGTCATGCCCCCTTTTTGACCACCCATTCCCAAAGCACAGGTTTTACATGTATTTTTGGAAATTATGGATTGATAAAAGTTTTTAAAACCTACTTTAGAAGCCACCTTTAGAGAATATAGTATAGAACTGAATCCTGAAACTGCCTTATGCATTGATATAAGATCCAAAAAAATGAGGGAAGATCGTTAACATTTTATTTGAGGAATTTATAGTACAATTAATTGAGTAACATACCTTCCAAACTAATCTTTGGTTTTCGCCCCGTAATAAGATCAGCAGTAATTTTAGCTGATCCACAAGCCATTGTCCAGCCTAAGTGGCCGTGACCAGTATTATAGAATAGGTTTTTCATTTTTCCATTTCCAAAAATTGGAGAACCATTGGGCGTCATGGGCCGAAGACCTGCCCAGTATTTGATACTTGTAAAATCAAAAGTATCAGGGAAAAGGGATTCAGAAAGATTGACCATATAAGAAAAATCAGAGGGCTTAAAGTCCGTATTATAACCGGTGATTTCCGCTATGGATGTAAACCTGATACAATCACCTATTAAAGAAAACGCCAGCATATTATCTTCATCTATTCCACCATGAAAAGGGGCTTTTGAAACATCAAAAATGGGCATTGTGATTGAATATCCTTTGACAGGATATACTGGTAGATAATCACCAATTTGATTTGCAAAAAGACTGCTGTATGAACCCAATGCCATGACATAAACATCTGCTGAATATTCATTTTTATTGGTAATCACTTTCTGAATTTCGTCTCCTTTTGTTTCAAACCGGGATATTATTTCATCATGATTAAAGGTAACATTCATTTTCTGACAAAGGTTTGATAGTGTTGTAGTGAATTTAAAACAATTTCCACTTTCATCTGTTTTGCAATAAATCCCTCCAGAAAGTTTGGATTGGATAGGCTCTAATGCGGGCTCAAGCTTCACCAGCTCAGATGTATTTAATAATTCCATTTTATCATCAATTGACGGTAGTAGGATTAGTTTTTTTTTAGCTTCCTTGAATGATTCTTCAGATCGATAAATGAAAATAAGACCATTTGTCTTCTGGTCATAATCCAAACCCGTTTTATCAATTAATTCATGCAGTTTTGTTTGAGAATATGAGCAGAGAAATAATTTTCTCATTGTGTTCGTTTTCATGTGTTCACTTTTACATTGACGAATAAATTGTAATCCCCAACGAATTAA
>NYYF01000004.1 GCA_002686675.1 Fidelibacterota bacterium | reverse complement strand
CGTCAGACAACTATTGGAAAAGAAACTTATTTGATGGATGCACCATTTTTAGTGCTTGCGACCCAAAATCCGATAGAACAGGAAGGCACTTATCCCTTACCAGAAGCACAGACTGATCGTTTTATGCTGAAAATAAGAGTAGACTATCCATCCATAGATGAAGAAAGACTAATACTCCGCAAAGCTGCCAGAACTCAAATTGATACTGTATTGACGCCGGTAGTAAATCAACAACAGCTTTTGAAGGCTCAAAAAGTAATAGATGATATTTATGTTGATCAGAAAGTAGAGGAGTATGTATTAAATCTTGTGTTTTCTACAAGGAATCCTGGTAAATACGAGTTGAAGGATCTGGAGGGACTTATTGAATATGGCGGATCCCCGCGAGCATCAATTAATCTGATCCTGGCAGCAAAATCTAGAGCGTTTTTAGAACATCGTGGATATGTAACCCCTGAAGACATACGTTATATTGGAGCGGATGTTCTTCGCCATAGAATCATTTTAACCTACGAAGCCGAAGCGGAAGAGATCACTTCAGAGGATATTATTCGGAGATTATTTGAAACAATTGAAATCCCTTAAAAATAAGTAGGATTAATTCAGTTCATTCCAATTAAATGGTGCGTTTCCATTAACGCAAATAGTCATCTAGCTTATAGTTAATTGTAGCGATGATCCCGAAAGAAATTCTGCAAAAAGTACGACGAATTGAAATCCGAACACGAGGGGTGGTAAATAATCTGTTTGGGGGAGAATATCATTCCATTTTTAAGGGGAGAGGAATGACTTTTTCTGAGGTTCGTGAATACCAACCAGGAGATGATATCCGCCTTATTGATTGGAATGTGACAGCAAGAACTGGCACACCTTTTGTAAAGATATTTGAAGAAGAAAGAGAGTTGACTGTTTTTCTTTTGGTGGATGTGAGCCGCTCGGGTCATTTTGGAACTATTGAGAAATTCAAGACGGAAATCGGAGCAGAAATCGGAGCTGTCCTCGGATTCTCAGCGATTAAAAACAATGACAAAGTAGGTGTGATTCTTTTTAGTGATGATGTTGAGAAATATATAGCTCCAAAGAAAGGAAAATCCCATGTATTGCGGGTTATACGAGAATTGCTGTATCATAAACCCCNGGGCAAAGGAACTTCCATAAACAAAGCCCTCGATTTTCTNCTCAAAGTTTCAAAACGTCAAAGTGTTGTCTTTCTCATTTCTGATTTCCAGGATGATGGATATTGGAAAGCACTTCGCATTGCAAACCGAAAGCATGATTTAATTGGAATTCACCTTTTTGACCAATCGGAAGTTGAGTTTCCTGACATGGGTCTTGTAAAGGTTCATGATCCTGAAACAGAGAAGGAAGNGTGGATTGATACACGNTCCTATCAGGAACGATTGNACTACAANCATACTATGAAGGAAAGATTAGGAAAGCTGAAAAAGGAAAGTGAACGAATAAAATTTGATCTTATCACAGTTTCTACCACAGAAGATTATGTAGANCCACTAATGTCCTTTTTTAAACAACGTGAAAAGCGGTTTTAGGTTATCTTATGTATTACAGATTATTTAGATATTTTTTTAGCTTGGTATGTATTTTATTTGTGATCGGTTGTAGAAAAGATTCTCAAATTGAATCATTTCATATAAAAGCAGAAGTGGATACTACAAAGGCTACCATCGGCGATATTGTATCCCTGAGAATTATAGCTGAAGAATCTGACGGTCTGCATTTATCTTTCCCCGATATGGAAGATTCTGAATTNTTTGAAATTCGGNAGAAGCAGTATTTGAAAAAGGGAAAAGGAGTTGTATTTAACATTGTGTTTTGGGATACAGGTCGGCTTGAAATTCCGCCTTATCCTATAGAAATTATGAAAGCTGATAATACCGTTGACTATATCATGGAGACTGATCCGTTTTTTATCACAGTATACTCAACGATAAAAAATTCGGATGGAAAAAATTTGAAGCCAATTAAAGAACCCGTTCCAGTCACCACACCAATTTCATACAGAAAAATTATTTTATCAATAGCCTTTNTTTTGCTATTTGGATATATGGTTTATCTTTGGACAAGGAGAATTCAAATTGAAAAGAGAAAAGAAATAATACAGAACATAATTCCTCCTCCGTATGAGGAAGCATTGGACAGTCTTGAGTTAATAAGAAAAGTTTGTGATGTAAAGAAATTTTATGTGGAATTATCCTATATCCTTCGTAAATACGTTGAGTCAAGCATTTATATTAAAACCCTGGAAATGACAACGGAAGAGATTGATTCGTACAGTTCATTAATTCAAATGGAAACATATCTTTTGAAAGAATGGATAGAATTACTGAAACGATCTGACCTTATTAAATATGCGAAACAGATTCCTGAAAAAAATAAACGGGAAAATGATTTAGAATGGTCAAGACAATTTATTACTTCCACAAACAATTACTGGAGAAACCTTCAAGTAGGAATGTCGTGAGAATTAAAACAAAAAATATAAATGATGTGGAGAGAATTCGTAAATTTGAATTCTTATTGGCAACTGGTAAATTATTGTGAAAAATTGGGAATAATTTTGGGTACAACAGCAGAGATTCGAAATAATGCAGTCCTTCTTCATAAGGGGAAAAGAATGAAAGTTTTGGAATTCCAACATGTGAAACCTGGAAAGGGAGGGGCTTTTGTCCGAACGAAGTTGAAGGATATTCAGACAGGTAAAATAATTGATGAAACCTTCAATGCCGGAGCCCGGATAGAAATTATACGAGTTGAGGTGAAGCCTATGCAATACCTGTATAATGATGGTGATTTTTTTATTTTTATGGATAATAAAACATATGACCAGATAACTGTTTCTGAATCCATAATTAATCGGAGAAAGGATTTTTTAGTGGCAGGGATGAATGTGGATTTATTATTTGATAGTCAAGAAATATTGGATGTTCGCATTCCTGCCCATGTTGTTTTGCAAGTTACGGACACAGAGCCGGGGTTTAAGGGGAATACAGCAACGGGGGCTACAAAACCAGCAACTTTGGAAACCGGATTTATAATTCAGGTACCTTTGTTTGTGAGTTCTGATGACAAAATAAAAATTGACACCCGTACTGGTCAATATATAGAGCGAGCAAAATAATTTTATTAAACTTGTGAAAAAAGTAACTGGAGAAACTTATGTGGCAGGATAAGATAAAAGAAATTATTTATTTATTAGAAAATTCTACCGTGAATGAAATAGACTTAACCTTTTGGGGCCGCCGGTTCCGAGTGGTTAAAAGTCCACCAGAGGTATTGTCTGATGATCTTAATTCAGATAGTACTGTACGTATGGAGACACCAATTTCATCTGATATTTCTGAACCTCCTTCTGAATCGTCCCCAAAACTGCCAAAAGATAGAATTGAGGTTTTTTCACCTATGCCTGGAACTTTCTATCGATCTCCAGGCCCGGATAAAGATCCTTTTGTAAAAGAAGGTGATCAAGTGGCTAAAGGAGACACTCTGTGTATTATCGAAGCAATGAAGATTATGAATGAGATTGAAGTGGAGTTCAACGGGGTTATTCAAAGTGTCTTAGTAAAAGAAGGGGCAGCAGTGGAATATGATCAACCGCTTTTTATTCTTAGCTCTTCATCCTGAGCCTGAATGTTTAACAAAATACTGATTGCAAACCGAGGTGAGATTGCCCTGCGGATTATTCGAGCCTGCCATGAATTGGAGATAAAAACAGTTGCTGTCTATTCCACAGTTGATAAATTTTCTCTTCATGTAAGATTTGCCAATGAAGCGGTTTGTATTGGACCTGGTTCCAGTTCTGAAAGTTATTTGAATATACCGCGGATTATTGCTGCAGGCGAGATCACGAATGCTGACGCAATTCATCCGGGATATGGATTTTTAGCAGAGAGCGCAGACTTTTCCCGAATTTGTCAAAAAAATGGTTTTGCCTTTATTGGTCCGTCTCCAGAAATCATCAATGCAATGGGAGATAAATCTCAAGCAAAAGCCACCATGGAAAAGGCTGGGGTATCAGTTATTCCTGGCAGTGATGGAATACTCTCCGGTCCTACCGAAGCCAGTAAATTGGCAGAGGAGATGGGATATCCAGTCATGCTGAAAGCAACTGCTGGAGGAGGAGGAAGGGGCATGCGCCTGGTTCGTAATCCCGAAGAAACGGAGAAATTGTTCATTACAGCTCAATCCGAAGCAAATATAGCTTTTGAAAATGGGGATTTATACTTGGAAAAATTTATTGAAAACCCCCGTCATATTGAAATTCAAATCATCGGGGATTCCCAGGGAAACGTTGCTCACCTTGGCGAGAGGGAATGCTCTATTCAACGACGCCATCAGAAATTAGTGGAGGAATCTCCATCGGCAGTTGTAGATGTAGAATTAAGAAAACGAATGGGTGAGGCTGCTATCCATGGTGCAAAAAAAATTGGATACATCGGTGTTGGGACAATGGAGTTCATATTGGACAAGAAAAAAGAATTTTTCTTTATGGAAATGAACACACGGATTCAGGTTGAACATACGGTGACAGAGATGGTGACAGGGGCAGATCTGATAAAACAGCAAATTCGTATGCATGCCGGTGAGAGGTATCCTTCCTATTTAGACACTGTACAGCTTCGTGGTCATTCCATCGAATGTAGGATTAATGCGGAAGACCCTGATAGAAATTTTATTCCATCTCCAGGAACAATTACCAGTTTTCATATGCCTGGAGGAAAAGGAGTTCGAGTAGATACACATTCCTATGTAGGATATGAAATACCAACAGATTATGATTCTATGATAGGAAAACTAATTGTTCAAGCAGGCAACCGGGATCGTGCTATAAACAGGATGCAGCGTGCTCTGGAAGAGTGTATAATTGAAGGACCAAAAACAACTATTCCATTCCATGCAGCAATCATGCGTGATAAAGAATTCAAAAAAGGGAACTTTGATACAAGTTTTCTGGAAACATTTGATTACAGCTCAAATGGAACAATTGAAAAGGTAGAAGAGGATAGGGAGTAGCATTGAAGATTCCCCGAGATTTAGCATACACAAAAGACCATGAATGGATTCGGGTTATTGACAATATTTTAACGATTGGAATTACTGATTTTGCCCAAGGAGAGTTAGGGGATATAATTTTTGTAGAATTTCCGGGAATTGGTGATGAATTCCAAAAAGATGATCCCTTCGGAACCATAGAAGCTGTTAAAACAGTCGCGGACATTTTCTCCCCGGTGCAAGGAAAAATAAGTGAGATCAATCATGATATTGAAAATTCTCCAGAAATCATTAATTCGGATCCTTATGGAGATGGATGGTTGGTGAAGATTGAGATAACAGAACATATGGTTAGTGATGGATTATTGTCACCGGAAGATTATGAATTATTACTGCGTTAGATGAAAAATATTTACCAATATTTATTAGAGACTTGCGAAAGAAAAGGAGCTGGACATATTGTTCTGATCGATCCGGACCGAAAAAATGACGGGTCATTTGAAACCTATGTAAAGATTGTAAATAATTCCGGCGCAGATGCAATTTTCATCGGTGGAAGTCTAATGATGGATGGGCAGTTCCATGAAAGGGTGGCAAAGATAAAAGCACTGTCCAATGTCCCCATTATATTTTTCCCCGGTGGTGCAAATCAACTGAATGAACATTATGATGCCATCCTTTTTATGTCTCTTCTTTCTGGACGGAATCCCCAATATTTAATTGGTGAGCAGGTAGTGTCAGCACCAATTATCAGTGATTTGAAGATCGAAACGATTCCCACTGGTTATCTTCTGCTTGATGGAGGTGGAAAATCTACCGTGGAATTTATGAGCGCGTCACATCCTATTCCATTGAATCGTACTGATATAACAGAGGCTCATGCTTTGGCGGCTCAGTATCTTGGTATGAAACTTGTTTATTTGGAAGCCGGCAGTGGAGCACAAACCCCGGTTCCGACCGAAACAATTCAAACCCTATCTGAAAAAGTGGATATACCTCTGATTGTAGGTGGCGGAATCCGGACACCGGAAGATGCTGAGAAACGGGTGCATGCCGGCGCAAGTTTTATTGTCACCGGAACAGTGCTGGAAACATCCGGCAGTTCCTCTCTGATGCAAGAACTTGCAAGCGCGATTCATATAAAGGAAAGGAATAAAGATGACGATTAGAGAAAATATTGCAAAGCAATTGGTTGAAAGTGCTGAAACGAAAAAGAAGATGGTAGAATTATGCCTGTCCGATATTGAAAAGACAGCAGAATTAATGATTGGAGCAGTACAAAAGAAGAAGAAAATTCTCTGGTGTGGAAATGGAGGAAGTGCTGCCCAGTGCCAACACCTTTCAACTGAATTGGTTGGAGGTCTTCGGTCTCATGACCGTAAAGCAATTCCATCAGTTTCTCTGACAACGGATTCTTCCCTTTTAACAGCATGGACGAATGATTCCGATTTTGAAACGGTATTTTCCCGGCAGGTAGAAGCTCTGGGAGAAGCAGGGGATATTTTAGTTGCTCTCTCTACCAGTGGAAATTCTAAAAATGTAATAGAAGCTATCAAATGTGCAGATACTAGAGGTATTCACACTGTTGTTTTAACGGGAAAATCCGGTGGATTATTATCAAACGGCGGGTCAGTGACAATCCGAATTCCAAGTGATGATACACAACGCATCCAAGAAGGACACATTACCGTAGGTCATATCCTTTGTGAGTTGGTGGAAAATTCAATCAGATGAGATGAATTTTGATTTGAGTTGTTATGGATACATTTCTTGAAGATTACATCACTATACTCCGTGTTGAAAAGAATTTATCCCCCAAATCTATTGAAGCCTATAAGAGAGACTTGACACGGTACATAGATTTTTTGGAAGAGGAAAAGGATATAAATAATTTGGAGGAAATTAGCCCGAAGCATATTCGGGGGTTCATTCGTGTTCTGAACGATGCTCACTTGGCACCGGCAAGTATCACCAGGGCTTTTTCTTCCATAAGGTCTTATCACTCATTTTTGTCTGGAGAAAATTTAGTACAGAAAAATCCTTCCCAATTGCTGGATGCACCTAAACCATCCCGGAAGCTACCCGTAGTCTTAGCAGTAGAAGAAGTCAATAGAATCCTTGGTGTTATTGATACTGCTAAACCTCTTGGAAGACGAGATCTGGCAATTTTGGAAGTCCTTTATTCAGCTGGAGTGAGAGTGAGCGAATTATGCGACTTAAGAATGATAGATTTAGTTTTGGATTCGGATATGATTCGAGTGATGGGCAAGGGCAACAAAGAGCGCTTTGTGCCCATAGGACCCCGGGCACAGGAATGTATCAATAATTACCTAAAATTTGATCGACCCACCTTATCAAAAAAAGATAAAAACCTTGGGAAAATTTTTCTCAGTAGGAACGGACGGCCGCTAACACGTATGACAGTGAATATCATTTTAAAAAAATGGGCACAAGTTTCCGGTTTAAAGAAAAAAGTGAGTCCCCATACTTTTAGACATTCATTTGCTACTCATCTATTAGAAGGAGGGGCAGATTTACGTGTGGTTCAGGAAATGCTTGGGCATGTTGACATTTCTACGACCCAAATATATTATGATATGGACAGAGAACACTTGAAAGAAGTTCATAGATCATTTCATCCACGTTGGTAATCTATGTTATTTAGAACTCCACCGGAAGTATTACTTCTTTTAGTTCCCGTTTTGATATTTGCTCTCTGTTTTCATGAATTTTCCCATGCTTGGGTAGCATACAAGCTGGGTGATCCTACTGCAAAACAGTCCGGTAGATTGACATTAAATCCATTGGCGCACCTAGATCCAATGGGATCATTGATGATTCTAATAATTGGTTTTGGATATGCAAAACCTGTTCCGGTAGATGCACGGTATCTAAAAAATCCTAGGACAGATATGATGAAGGTAGCCTTTGCAGGCCCTGCTGCGAATCTGTTATTGGCATTTGTTGGAGGAACGATTATTCGTGCACATATCGTTGGAGGATCTCTCATTCTAATGCTGTATTTATTCACCCAGATCAACATCATGCTGGCTGTATTTAATATGATTCCCATCCCACCTCTGGACGGATCACAGATCTTTTCCGGACTCATGGTCCGAAAAAACCCGAATCTGGTTATGAAACTCCAGATGTACGGCCCACAAATTTTATTTGGATTGATTTTGATAGGATATCTTACAGAGATCTCTCCTCTTTGGTGGGCTATGAGTCCTTTTGTTAATTTTTTCCTGTTTTTGTTTGCAGGTATATGAAAAAACATGAACACACATCGTACTTCAGACGGATCATTAAGCGGAAAAGTTCACCACGGTCCTTGTTATGGACGGTGAGTATGTTTATTGCTGTCATTGGATTAATCATTTATTTAAATATAAAATCAGGAGGAATGTAGGGAATGTCTGGTTTAGTTGAATGTGTTCCAAATTTCAGCGAAGGTCGAGATCAAGGCAAGGTTGCACTGATCACAGATGCCATCAAAGCGGTGAAGGATATTACTCTTCTAGATGTAGATCCTGGCCAGGATACAAACCGTACGGTCGTGACTTTTGTTGGACCCATTGAAGCTATAGAAGAAGCAGCATTCAAAGGAATTCAAAAAGCAGCAGAAGTTATCGATATGCGTCAGCAAAAGGGTGCACATCCACGGATGGGGGCAACGGATGTGTGTCCTTTCGTACCTATAAGTAATGTGACCATTGAAGATTGTGTGGAATTATCCAAGCGTGTTGGCAATCGTGTAGGGGAAGAGCTGGGCATACCTGTTTATCTTTACGAGAATTCTGCAAAAAAGAAAGAACGAAAGAGTTTACCAAACATTCGGGAAGGAGAATATGAAGCTTTACCAAAAAAGCTGCAGAAACCAGAATGGAAACCGGATTTCGGTCCAGCTAAGTTCAATGCTGGCGCTGGTGCTACAGTTATTGGATGTAGAGAGTTTCTAATTGCTTACAACATCAATTTGAATACCAGAGACACACGCCTGGCGACAGATATTGCCTTTGAGCTCAGAGAGAAGGGGAGATCCAAACGCATTCCACATACCGTATCAAAAAATTTACTTGATGGAGAAATTATCCGCAATAAAGATGGAAGCCCCATGAAACAGAGCGGCAAATTTAAAGATGTAAAAGCAATTGGTTGGTACATGGATATTTATAACCGGGCACAGATCAGCATTAATTTCAATAATTATAAATCTTCTACCATCCATGATATTTTTGATGAGGCATGTGCATTGGCAACGGAAAGGGGAGTTCGGGTAACTGGAAGTGAACTTGTGGGGTTGATCCCGCTGGAAGCATTGTTAATGGCAGGACGACATTATTTGAAGAAGCAAAACCGTTCCACCGGT
>NYYF01000003.1 GCA_002686675.1 Fidelibacterota bacterium | reverse complement strand
TAATGAGAGTCCGTTCAAATTGCCCGGTGTTGGCTGCATTGATCCTGAAATATGTAGATAATTCCATTGGGCAGCGAACGCCTTTAGGTATGTATACAAACGATCCATCGCTGAAAACTGAGGAGTTCAGCGCAGCAAAAAAATTATCAGTCATGGGAACAACCGATCCAAGATATTTTCTCACAAGATTCGGATGGTTAAGAACTGCCTCTGAGAATGGACAGAAAATAATGCCGTGTTTTTCAAGATCTTTTTTAAATGTTGTAACAACAGACACGCTGTCAAATACCGCATCCACCGCAACACCGGCTAACATTTTCTGCTCTTGTAGTGGGATACCTAATTTGTTATAGGTCTCAAGTAATTCCGGATCAACCTCATCGAGGCTTTTTAATTCTTTTTTCTCTTTAGGGGCAGAATAGTAACTAATTGACTGATAATCAATAGATGGATATGTGATATGTGCCCAGGAAGGGTTTTTCATTTTTTTCCAGTTTTTGTATGCTTTCAATCTCCAGTCTTTGAGCCAGTCCGGTTCACCTTTCTTTGCGGAAATAACCCGAATTACATCTTCACTCAACCCCGGAGGAATTGTTTCCTGTTCAATATCCGTGACAAATCCGTATTTATAATCCTGGCTGATGGCTTCATCAATTATAATATTTTCTTTTTTCAATGTATTCTTCATCTTAATGTCCTGTAATGTCAGCCAAAGTCAAATTATCAAACATAGAAACGATGGCATCATTTACACGATTGATGGGTTTGCGGATATTGCAAATATCAAGCTGAACACAGTTTGAATCTACAGAACAATCCATAATTCCAATTGGACCTTCCAGAATTTGGATCAAAGTGTTCATATTGATATTATCCAGAGATTTTTTCAATCGGTATCCTCCATGGGCTCCCTGTATAGCCTCAATGATATTATGTTTGGCCAATTGCTGCAGTGTTTTTGCCAGCAGCTGTAGAGGAATCCGATGGGTCTCAGCGATTTCCTTAGTGCTTACAATCTTTTCTGTAGCTTGTCCCTGGATGTGACTCAGGGCAATAAGAGCATATTCTAATTTACGGGTTAATTTAAGCATATCCGATTATTTNAGTCGTATTTAATATAATGGGAAAAAATANAGAATACAAGTGACAATTTGTATGGTTTCATANATTNCTCAGNTNTAAAAAAANCCTTCAGGATNCTGAAGGCTTTTTAATGANANCAGGTTTATATNGGTTTGCAGCCCGTTTNCAGACTTCTANCTCCATTCAAAGATACGATCTTACATAGTTTTTAGCATTGCTTCCACTTCATCACAGGTATTGCGCACGCCGGCCACAGATTTTTCCAGCGCTTCTTTTTCTGCGGAATTCAAGTCAGCTTCGATAANTTTGGCCACGCCGTCTTTGTTCAGTATTGCCGGTACCCCAACGAACAAACCGTTTACCCCATATTCGCCTTCCAGCAATGCGCAGGTGGCAATGATNTTGTTTTTGTCGTAAATGATCGCTTCGGCCATATCCAATGCTGCCCAGGCAGGAGACACGAAGGCGGAACCAATNCCCATTAAACCNACAACTTCTCCGCCTGCTTTACGGGTGCGGGCTTCGATTGCCTCCAAAGCTTCCTTGGATACGAATTTCTCCACTGGCATNCCGCCGACGCGGCAGCATGATCGGATTGGAACCATATTGTCGCCGTGTCCGCCTAAAACAAGGGCTTCAATNTTTTCCACCGATACTCCAGCTTCCTGAGCCACAAAATATCGGTAGCGGCCGCTGTCCAACTGACCGGCCATACCCATTAATTTATTTTTCGGGGGTTGCAAAATCTTATACAGCGTATAAACTATCGCATCAAGCGGATTCGCTATCGAAATAATGGTCGCATCCGGACAATACTTCTGAATACCTTCAGCTACTGATTTGGTGATCTTGATGTTGGTCTGCAAAAGTTCTTCGCGGGTGGGAATCGTACCGTCAGGGCGCTTGGTCCGCGGAACGCCAGCTGTATTGATCACAATTTCCGAACCTTCCAGGACGTTGAATTCTTTCCCGGCGTCGTAAATAATATCGGTGGAAATGGTCGGTGCCCCCTCCGCAATGTCCAGCGCTTTGCCTTTGGCTAAATCCGGAGGTTTTATATCCATGAAACCGATCCTCTTGGCCAAACGTCTTTTCGCCGCTTCGGCAAAGAGAACTCCNCCGATATTTCCNCCGCCNATCAAACCAAGCTTGTTTATGGNCATGGTATTTCTCCTTTTATAATTTTGTACGTTCTTCCTGTGTAAAAAATTAATCACACATTAGTTTTTAGTGCATTATCTGAGTGAATTCAGATAATGCAAGTTGACCTGCATTGGTCTACTGTCATTGAATATTTTCTTTAACCCATTTTGCACTCACTGACTTTGGCCGTGTAAGCGGTGTCCCTAGGGCTCTGTTTAGGATTAATTGCGATAACATTCCCATGGTTCGAGATACGGCGAACAGTACGGTATAGTATTGGAATTCCGTAAGACCGTAATGATAAAGCAATGCCCCTGAGCCGGCATCAACATTGGGCCAGAAGTTTGCAATCGGAGTTTTGCCTGCATCAACCCGTTCTTTTGAAAAAGCCTCAAGTACTTTCGGCACTACGTTGAACACACGGTCTACAGTCATGAATACGGGATCATCCGCCAGATACTGTTTTCCGAACTCAATGAAACCGGTAAAACGAGGATCGGTTACCCGCAATACAGCATGGCCATATCCGGGAATTACTTTCCCAGCCCGGAGAGTCTCGAACGCCATTTCTTCTATCTGTTCTTCGGATGGAGTTCCTCCAAATTTGTCCATGACTTCCAGCACCCATCCCAGGCATTCCTGGTTCGCTAAGCCATGAAGCGGTCCCGATAATCCATTCAGTCCTGCAGACACTGAATAGAACGCATCCGAAAGCGCTGATCCAACAGTATGACAGGTGTTTGCACTTACATTACCACCCTCATGATCACAATGGAACATGAGGTAGAGCCTGATAAGTCTGGCAAAGTTACCTGTCGGATCGTTGATTCCAAGCATTTTTGCGTAATTAGCTCCCCAGTCCAAATCCTTATCGCTCGGGATGGCATCGCCTTTTTTATACCGAATTCGGTACATTCCAGCTGCAATACCCGGCAATACACCAAGCAATCTCAGTGCATCTTCAAGCATAGGTTCCCAGTACTCAGTTTTCCGCATACCTTCAGTATATCTTCTCCGGTATTCAGATTCCCTTTCCATGACAAGTATCCCGGTATCCAACATGCACATTGGATGTGAATCTTCAGGCATCGCCCTCAGAACATCCCATACGTAATCGGGGACTTCACTTCGGTCTGCCAAGTCTTTCTGAAGGGCGGCTGTGGCTGCTTTATCAGGTTTTTCGCCAGTGAGTAACAAATAAAACACTTCTTCAGGCAATAATTCCTTGATTGTTAAAAGCGGATGACCACGAATAATCAACCCTTTATTCGGTTCAACAACGGAAGTGTCACAGATCATACCCTTAATACCACGCATTCCACCGAAAGCCTGAGCGACAGTTACATCACCAATCTTCTTTTTTCCGTAAGTAGAGAGAACTTCCTTTTTTTCTTCCCTCCAGATTGGAATCATTTCTTTCAGCTTATCCTGTAACTTCATCGTTATCTTCCTCTTCTATTCTTGTAATTTGAGTGCCCGTACATTACAAACAAACATCAACTTTAATATTGTCGGGATTTGAAATAAAATGAAATCTATTTTGGCATTATCTTTTTTATTCTGTGTATAGTGTTGCTGTTGCATGTTGAGAAGGCTCGTTCTATTTGGACTTTCTTGTTAATGATATCAGTAATGGTTATAGAATGAAAGGCACATTTAATTGATAATAATAGTTTTTTTTTCTACGCATACTGTCGCTGAATTTACTCTATTTTCCCCTTCATTCGAAACTATGAAAGTGATACTTGATAAGTAATACAATAAACTGGGAAGAGATTTTTTTCTGTATCATGGCATTTCAAATACGATTTGTCATATTCAAATATGCAATGTAGTTATATTAGAAAAATCCCTAGTAAAAGGACCTTTCTATTGAATTGCGCAGAACGGGATCTTGCGAATCAGGAACTAAACAGGAGTTCCCAGCCAGATTCCGATGCAGAAGAGGATCCCTGCGACAAAGTGCATATTTATTGTACCGGCATTTGCAGGTTTTAGAAGACGATTATCGTAGTATTGATACAGCGTTTTAACAGCTTTTACCCCAAAATAGCATGCCGCCAGAGCAATCAGGCTCAGCATCGGGAAGGTTCCATTCAAAACCATTATCACGATACTCACAAAGGCACTTGCGATTAGCAGTACGTAGCCGATTCTGGCTTTTTCCGGGCCAAATACAACGATCAAGGTATTTTTTCCTGTGGCCTTATCTCCATCATGGTCCGGAAACTCATTGATGTAAACAATAGCTGCTACCAGAAAACCAATGGGAATTCCTGCCAGGAATGCCTCCGGCAGCAATTTGCCGGTCTGGACAAGAGCACTTCCTGCAACCATGAGGGGCCCGAAATTGAGGCCGATGAGTAATTCTCCCATGCCTTTCCATGAAGAAAACCTGAAGGGTGGTGCCGTATAAAAGAATCCGGAAACAAACCCAATCAGCCCCAGCCACAATACTGGCAGACCCGCTTTTAGAATTAAAGGTATGCCAACTATAGCACTGAGAGCAAATGACACCAGGGCTACAGTGAGCATTCCCTTTGCTGAAATGAGGCCCATCTGGATGCTGCGGCTTCCCCCGGAGAATGGCACCATATAATTATAATTCGCTTTATCCGTACCACTGGTGTGGTCAAAATAATCATTGGCAGTGTTGGTTCCTATATGCAGGAGCGATCCGCCTAGAATCGTTAATCCAAGCCAGCCCCAGCCGACATCATAGCCCATAAAGTTTGCCACAGCAGCGCCCACTAGAATAGGCACAATGGTAGCAGTGAGAAAAGGTAGGCGCATAATAACGAGCCAGGTAAAAATTTTAGTCATCAGGCTTATTTTAGGTCGAACCTGATCTGGTGTCTTAGTATCCAAAAGCGTTGTCACGCCGCAATAACCTATATGCTCGCCATTTTTTCCTTTTGTGGGTGTGATTTTAATATGACAAGGCATTTCATGACCATCTTTGTGCAGAAAAACGGTTTCTCCTTCCCAGGCTCCTTTTTTCACAGCTTCATCAAGCCAGTTAACCACATGGCCCAATACCACCTGGCCTGGACTAAAATCACTCACCCGGCCTTTACCAATTATTTCTTCCTGTGTATATCCAAAAAGTTTTTCGGCACCTTCATTGTACGTTTCTAGTTTGCCGTCAAGGTCACATGTAATAACGCTATTCATTTGTTTACCCATACTTTTAGTTTGCTCCTCATGTTTATTTACTCTTTCTAATTCCATCATTTGTCAATAATTTGAACATCGACAAGGTGATAAAATTAAACAAAATAAGCACGTAAGTTATATATCTTCTTTTTATAATTCTACCGTTTTTATATTAAAAGGTTTACTTAGAAACTAATTACTCAATAGATGAATACCCTCAGCATCAAAGAAATTGCTTTTGGTTCAAAGGCTTATAAAAAAGCATTAGTGATTCGTGAAGAAGTCCTTTGGGCACCCCTGGAGTTATCATTTTTACGGGAGTATGTGATTCCATTTTATGCTAACCTGAGTTATACAGTTAATGGGGATAGATTTGAATCAGTTACACTGCCTCAATTCTGCATGCAAAAACATTCAGCTTGAATTTTCGCTGTGTGGCTTCTCAGTTTAATTATTATGTTTTCTAATCCTGTATTTTCCGCTGAAGATACTCCATACGTCATTGTACTGGGGATTGCGCAGGATGGGGGTGCTCCACACACCGGATGCACCAAAGCCTGCTGCGCAGAGAGATGGGACGATCCTGAAAAACAATTCAGTGTTTCGTGTTTAGGAATTGTTGATCCTCAAACGAATGAAGTGTGGATGATTGATGCTACTCCTGATTTTCCAAAACAGTATCATGTCCTGACGCAAAACGGGAAGTATACCCTGAAGGGAATTTTACTCACTCATGCTCACATAGGGCACTATACCGGACTTATGCATTTGGGCCGGGAGGTAATGGGGGCAAAATCCATACCTGTTTATGCAATGCCCCAAATGAGGATCTTCCTAGAATCAAATGGACCCTGGGACCAGCTGGTTTCATTAGATCAAATCAAGTTGAAACTCATGGAAAATGAATCTCCACAGGCACTTAATGATCGCCTTACTGTAATACCGTTTAAGGTGCCTCACAGGGATGAGTATTCCGAAACAGTGGGATACAGAGTGGTGGGCCCATCATTCTCCCTGGTATACATTCCTGATATTGATAAATGGGAGCGTTGGAAAAAAGATATAAATGAAGTAATTCTTGAAAATGATTATATACTTATTGATGGTACTTTTTTCGGAGATGGTGAGATACCAAATCGCTCAATGGAGGAAATTCCACATCCTTTTATTATAGAAAGTATGGAACGTTTTGGCAATTTATCTGAAAAGGAAAAATCAAAAGTACATTTTATCCATCTCAACCATACAAACCCGGCTTTAAACAACGAATCCATTGAAAGAAAAAATATAATACTTAAGGGGTTTAAAATTCCCCTGAGGGATGAGAAGTTCAAGCTGTAGCTTGGCTGATCTTTTGAATCAATTAATGGAACGGGAATGAAATTATTAATATTTCTCATATTCCTGGTAGGTTTAACGATGCCAAAAGATAGAACAGAGGAGGAAAACCCCATAACCCTCCAAAGGATAGAGGTTAATGATCTTGTGTTCAATTGCAGAACCAGTGGGTTGAACAATACTAAGGAAGGAGTTATTCTCCTCCACGGATTTCCGGAGACATCCCATATGTGGAATGAACTTATTCCAATCCTGGCTAAAAAAGGGTATAAAGTAGTTGCACCTAACCAGAGGGGATATAATCCAGGGTCTCTTCCCCGGGAAGTATCTGAATATGAGCTGAAAAAACTTTGTGAAGATATTTTAGCTATTGGAGATTATTATGGTTTTGAGCAATTTCATTTGGTAGGCCATGATTGGGGTTCCAGCGTAGGTTGGGCTTTGGCGGGCTTAAATCCGGACCGGCTCTTAAGCTGGAGTGCGTTGTCTGTTCCTCATTTGAAAGCATTCGGGAAAGCCTATAAAACAGATGAGGAGCAAAAAAAGAAGAGCCGATATATAGGATTCTTTAAATTGCCTTACCTGCCGGAGTGGTATTTCTCATTCAATAATTATTCAAATTTAATTGATTTGTGGTCAGAGAGTTCAGAAAAACAAATAGATATTTATCTGGAAATATTTTCCAAAAAGCGGGTGTTGAAATCAGCTTTAAACTGGTACAGGGCGAATGTGGGGAAAATTACCCAGGAAGTCTCATCGCAGTTGGGTGATGTATATGTGCCTACTTTATTGCTCTGGGGAAAGAATGACGCTGCTATTGGAAGAAAGGGCGTAGAAGGAACAGACAAATATATGCGTGGTCCTTATGAATTGATGGAACTTGAAGCAGGTCACTGGTTAATCCAGGAAGCGTTTCATGATGTATCCAAAGCGATTGTAAATCATATAGAGACATATTCTCTCCATCCTGAAAACTGATAACAGGTTTAAATTTCTAGATATATAAACCTGTTATAATTTCAGAGAAAAAATGGATACATTTAGCCATACGTTTTGGGGCTTAGGTTTATTTGGGCATCGGGGATTTCCATGGCTGGCTGCATTTTTTGGGGCATTTCCGGACC
>NYYF01000002.1 GCA_002686675.1 Fidelibacterota bacterium | reverse complement strand
ACTTCTGTAAAATATGCAGATAAGTTAAATCTGGGATTAAACTTGATTGAACGTTCAGGATGTTTCGGCTGCCATAAAATAGATAAATATAATGATCGTCCAAAGGCAGGACCAAGCTTAGAGAAGGTTGCCTCAAAAGTAACGAAAGAGTGGGCGTATAATTGGATCAGCGACCCCAAATCATTCCGGCATAATACCTGGATGCCTCGTTTCTTTAACCAGTCGAATAACAGTGATGAAGACTCACAAAATCGTGCAAATCAGGAAATCCATGCGATCGTTCATTATTTGTTTAAAAATAGTTCAGAATATGGAATGGATTCTGTTCCCATAAAAGGTGATGGGAAGAATGGAGAACTACTTGTCTCATCTTTAGGTTGTTTTGGGTGCCACCAGATTGCCCCAGATCCATTAAATCAAACAACCTCAATAGAAACGCTTAGAAGAGAACAAGGACCTAATCTGGTAGGAACAGGGTCAAAAACCTCCCTCAATTGGATTTATTCCTGGTTAAAAGACCCACAAAAGTATTCTTCTTCAACCAGAATGCCAAACCTTCGACTTACCAATGAGGAAGCTGCAGATATTGCTTCGTATCTATCCTCATTAACAAAAGAAGAATTTTCCGAAAAGAATATTCCCAGTATAGATGAGAAGGTTCTTGATGAAATCACCCTTGATTTTCTTAAGAAAATGAATTCAGATAAAGATTCCCGGATAAAAAGAGCGGAAATGACTTTTGAGGAAAAACTGGATTATAATGGTGAAAAATTAATACGAATGTATGGATGTTTTGGCTGCCATGACATCCCGGGCTTTGAAAATGACAAGCCCATAGGTACAGAATTAACATTTGAAGGAAGTAAACTGGTTGAAAAACTTGATTTTGGATTTATTAAAATACCCCATTCAAGGGAAGCTTGGTTTACGCAGAAATTAAAGGAACCACGAATTTTTGACCGGGGAAAAGTAAAATTGCCAGATGAAAAATTACGCATGCCTAATTATGTTTTTACTGATGATGAAATTGCAGCAATTGTTACAGCTTTAATTGGTTTTGTAAAAGATGAAATTCCCGAATCGAAGATACCGAAAAGAAATGAGAGAAACCTTGCAATTGAAGCAGGAGAAGAATTAATTCGAATTTATAATTGTTTGGGTTGCCATATAATTGATGATAAAGGCGGTGCAATCCAGCCTACAATTGCCACTTGGTTAGAGGATATCGCAGGTGCAAGTTCTGCAGAGGATCCTAGTTTAATTCAATCTTTTGCCCCGCCGATATTGGACACAGAAGGAAGAAAGGTCCAACCGGAGTGGTTATTTAATTTCTTAAATCATCCAACCATGATTCGTCCTAACCTCCAAGTACGGATGCCCACNTTTGCAGTGATNTCGGATGAAGATTGGAATAAAATCATCAAATATTTTCAGNTTAAGGACGGTCAGACATTAGCGTATGAGAACCCCCATCAAATATCTAAGTCTTCCTCCTCGTACAGGGCAGGTGATGTTATTCAGGATTTGGGCGCTTGCAATAACTGTCNCTTTTANGGTTCNACCAAACCGAAACAGGCAGCTCTTACATGGGCACCNNATTTATCATTAACAAAAGANCGGTTGCGTTCAGAATGGGTGNTGGATTGGCTCCGTGATCCTCAAGCAATTATACCTGGAACAAAGATGCCGACACCTTACGTGCCAATTGATGAACAGATAGAAGATGTGAAATCAGCTTGGGGAAAGGATGTAGCTAAACTGCATCCGGATTCCGAAGCAATGCTGAAGGCACTACGTGATTACTTGTGGGGGATTGAAGGACAGCAGGATGTGTCAGCGATCGTCAAACGCCACTTGGAGACAGAAGGGTACGGCTTTATTGTTGAGGATGAAGAAGATGAGTGGTAATTAATTAGGATGGTTGCATTTGTTTAATTAGAGATACCAAGCCTCTCTTGTTTGTACGNATTCTCTTGAATTNTTTTCCACCANTCTTCATTTTTCAGATACCACTCAATAGTTTTTTGAATTCCTGTATTAAAGGATTCTTTGGGTTCCCATCCAATTTGTTTTTTTAACTTTGATGCATCGATCGCATACCGAAAGTCATGTCCAGGCCTGTCTTTAACGAAAGTAATTAATTTATGGTACGATTTACCTGAGCCTGCGGGATGAATATCATTCAGAACATCACAGATTACTTCTACAATTTGGATGTTTTTGATTTCATTATTACCGCCAACATTGTATGTTTCTCCAATAGTACCCTTTTGTAATATTGTATAAATGGCATCACANTGATCTTCCACGTACAGCCAGTCTCGAATATTTTCTCCTGTCCCATAAACAGGTAATGGTTTTTCTTNTAGACAGTTCAGAATCATTAAGGGAATCAGTTTTTCCGGGAATTGATATGGGCCATAATTATTTGAGCAGTTAGAAATNAATACNGGAAGGTCAAATGTTCGATGCCACGCACGGACAAGGTGATCTGAAGAAGCTTTTGATGCGGAATAGGGGGAACTTGGATCATAAGGGGTTTCTTCCGTGAAAAATCCCGATTCACTCAAACTTCCAAAAACTTCATCCGTTGAAACATGATGAAACNGGAAANGTTCNCTTTCTTTCCCCTTCAAAGTTGAATAATATTTCAGTGANTCCTGCAGGAGAACAGATGTNCCTACAATATTGGTTTGTATGAACTCCGCCGGGCCNTCAATTGANCTGTCAACATGACTTTCAGCAGCAANATTGATAATATAATTCGGCTGATATTCGGTGAATAACCTTGAAACCAATTCCGCATCGCAGATATCACCATGCACAAATATATATCGGGGATCCTGTTCAAAAACTGCAAGATTTTTCTGATTTCCTGCATAGGTCAGTTTATCCAGATTGATTACACTTTTGGGTTTTGTCTTTTTCAATAAATACTGGATAAAATTTGCTCCGATAAAACCACATCCTCCGGTGACAAAATAAACGGTTTTCATTTTTGAACTCTGTATGCTGGTAATAATGATGGTCCTAGTTCTGTTAATGAAGGCAGTGCCAAATCCTTTTCAGAAATATTTGGATTAGTTATTTGCCAATTAATATGAATGGATGGATCATTCCATTTTATTCCATGTTCATCTTCCGGATGGTAGGTTTCGGTACATTTATATTGGAAGATTGCAGTNTCAGACAANACAGNATANCCATGGGCGAATCCTTCCGGGACATATACAATATTAAAATTTTTATCAGATAACACTATACCAAAATACTGCCCGAATGTGGGAGATCCATGCCTGATATCCAATGAGATATCATAGACCTTACCCAGTGTAACTTGAATTAATTTCCCCTGGGGATATTTGAGCTGATAATGAAGTCCTCGCAATGTGTTTTTTCCTGACAGTGCCTGATTATCCTGTACAAAATCTGAAGGAATTCCAAGTGATTTAAAAAGTGGTTTGTTATAACTTTCAAAAAAATAACCACGTTTATCGTCGTGTACATCTGGATGAATGACAACTAATCCATCCAATTGTGTTTTTTCAACTTTCATTATTACTTTATTTCCATTGGCCGACCAACATTATCAAAAGAAAATCCATTTTTTTGTAATTCTTTCCGGGAAAGAATGTTTCGCGTATCAAGGATAATCGGAGATTTCATGAGATTCTTTAGTGTCTTTGCGTCCATGGTTCTGAATTCGTTCCATTCTGTCATCACTGCAACGGCATCTGTGTCTTTTACTGCTTCTTCCCAGGTTTTACAATATGTGATCTGCGGATAAAATTCGGCAAAGCTGGTATTTGCCTCCGGATCATATGCTTTTACTTGCGCACCTGCCTTCAGTAATGATTCTACCATTTCAAGAGAGGCTGATTCTCTGACATCATTCGTTTTGGATTTGAATGCTAAACCTAAAATACCAATTGTTAATCCTGAAAAACCTCCAGTTAAAGCATGAAGTTTTTTTACCATTCTTTTCTTTTGATAAACATTTGTTTCTATGGCTGCCTGAATAGTACGCATGGGCACATTTTTATTCTGAGCCATAGAGACGAGAGCGCTTGTATCCTTTGGGAAACATGAGCCTCCAAACCCAGGCCCCGGGTGGAGAAATTTCGGACTTATTCGTCCATCAGATCCCATAGTTTTAGCTACAACGTGAACGTCAGCACCAACCTTTTCACATAAAGCGGAAATTTCATTAATATAACTGATTTTTAACGACAGGAAGGCATTGCTGGCATATTTTATCAATTCAGCTGTTTCCACTGTTGTATTTACAATAGGCGTTTCATTGATATACAACGGACGATATACATCTCTCATCACCTCAAATCCCCAATCCGACTCTGTTCCGATTACCAAACGATCCGGCCAGAGAAAATCTTTCACAGCAGATCCCTCACGCAAAAATTCCGGATTGGAGACATAATCAAATTCCACTTTTTCAGGATTGTTCTCATTAATGATTGACGTAACCAATTTTCCGGTGCCTATAGGAACAGTGCTTTTTGTACAGACCACTTTTCTATTATTCAAATTTTGTCCGATTATTTTTGCCACTGCTTTCACAGCAGAAATATCTGCTTCACCATTTTCGCTTTGCGGTGTACTAACCGCAATAAAAATTACCTCTGAATCACGGATTGTTTTTCCAACATCTATTGAAAAGGACAACCTTTCTGTTTTGGTGTTACGTTCAACAAGTTCATCCAATCCGGGTTCATAAATCGGAATTTTACCAGTTTGAAGCATCTTAATTTTTTCTTCATCAATATCTGTACAAATTACCTTATGTCCAAAGTCAGATATCCCCGAACCGCTGACTAACCCGACGTATCCTGTCCCAATAATTGCTATGTGTCTCATACCATTCCTTTAGTATTAGGATAAAAAGTTATTGATATTCTGAACTAATCAGAAACATATTTTTTACATTAGGCCTGCTCTTCGACGCAGGCTCCACTCAACAGTTAACAGAACAATAAATCCAATTAATATCCACCATTCATTATGTGGTTCTATATAAACCACTTTTCGTTTTGTAATTGTTCGTTGTTCAATGTGGTCAATAAGTTCATTTCGTGAATCCCAGTGAAAATAATTTCCACCCGTTTTCAATGAGATTTTTCTCAACAGGTTATCATTGAGAAAGACTTTATTAAGTTCAATCTGACTTTCTTTTACAATAAATACCCCTTTTTGGGAAGAAGTGGCATTTTCATTTTGAAAAATAATTTCGTAGCCATAGGTCCCTGGTTTGGATGCCCATAATTGTCCTTCCCACCGCTGAAAAGTTGGGTTATATCTCAATTCTGTTGAATTAATTGTATTTTTCCCGTGCTGTAAGGTAATCGCAGCGTGGGATGCGGGGGATACTTGTCCGATTTTATTTCCCATTACTTTTATTAATTCTCCCTGCTGGTATGAATCTTTATCCAATCGAAAATACATATCGTTATCTCCCGTGGTCCTCATAAGCCACCCAAAAANCCCATTCCAGATCCCTGCAAACATGTCGGATCTTCTGGTACCTGTTAACTTATAATAAAGTGTATGAAAATCCGGGGTTGTCCAAACAACGGTCCGTAAGGATTCCACTTCTCCAATAAGGAGTACTGGAATTTGTTGGGGTGATATTAAGTTTGCCAATGATTGCATCATTTTTTTTGTACTGGAAACCTGAAGTCCAGGTTTTAGAGGTGGGAGTTCGGTCTGATCAATGGAATAAAGAGGAACCTCATTTTGTGGAAAAATTGGATAATTCACTATTGTTTCATTGAATGACCATTGGTAATACTTTTCACCATCAACTTTTGTTTCTAACGATTTTAAATGAAAAAAGGGAAAAAAAGATTTTGCAGATAATGGATCTACGCTTGGACCAATAATCCATGCCAAAGCTGTTTTTTGAGCCACAATCTTTTTTGCAAAAAACCGCTGCCATTGTGAAGAAACAGATTGAATAGGATAATTATCAAGGACGATTAGATCGTATGAAGTTTCCCAGAATTTTTTTATAGCTGGCTGGAATGAATCATTGATAAAAATAAAATGATCAATCTTAATTCGTGGTTGATTATTCATCATCATTTTCATCACAGAAGTATTATAATTCGGTGCACCGGTAAGTAACGCGACCCGGTATCTATTTTTCAGGATTGTTAAATGAAAGGATTGGCGGTTATTTTGGACATTTATTTCATTCTCAAGAGAAGAAACCTGAACTTGGTATGCAGTTTCCCCTAAGTCATCCGGTTTAAATCGAAAATGTACATCTGACTGTACACCGTCACCCTGGATTCTCATGAACCGTGAGCCAATTATTTTCTTCTCTTTTGATAAAGTGATGTTTATTCCTTCATTTGCAATAATACCTGTTGCCATAACAACCACTGTTGCTTCTACATCCTCACCTTTAATAGCAACGGTTGGTACATCTATTGATTTTATGGCAATATCCACAAGAGGTGTGTCCTCTCCAACGCCAATGATGTGAATTGGCACATGGATTTCCGATGAAGTTTGTACTGGGTCTAAGCCATGGGTGATTTGGCCATCTGTAAATAAAATTACTCCTGCAAGATTATCTTTCTCTTCCTCTTTTATTGAATTCAAAACGATTCCAAGATCAGTTGAGGAACCTCCTGCATTTAATGGTTCATACAAGTCGGTATGGATTACCTCATTTGAAAAATGAAAACGATCAATCACAGCTCCTTTGTCTTCTATTTTATTCAAAATTTCTTTTATTTCTTCGTTCAGAGTTGTTAATGAGTAGGCCTGGTGGTATCCCATACTCATCGAATTATCAGTATAAACATTCCACTTCAGGGGATATTCCTTCGGTGTTTTCCGGGTGATTTTTGGTTGCAGTAGACTGAATAAAAGCAAACTGAATAAACCAATTCTGATCAGCACAGGAATTCTCACCTGATGAATAGGCCAGAGTTTGAAAATGCTCCAAAGAGAGAAAGAAAATACCCCTAATAACAATCCCCAAAACCAAAGATCGGGAGGTCGAAGAAATTCAAGAGACATAGTTTAAGAGTAGGTGGGAAAAAGGTGGTGTTGTTTCATGGCGCTGAACTGAATCACAAAACCTGAGTTTAGACTTGGAGTTGTAAATTAGGTTTGATCCCAAAATTTATGGGGGAAGTATATCCTGCTTTTAATTTCAGTTCTCCCAAAAAAGCAACCATAGCTGCGTTATCAGTACAATATTCCAAGCCAGGGAAACTCAATGAAATTTCGGGCAACATCTGATGTGCCTTCTGTCTTAGTTGATTATTTGCTGCCACACCACCTGCTATGACACATGTTTTGACATGTGTAATTTCCAAAGTTTGTTTCAATTTATGAATCAATACTTCAATGATTGCATTCTGATAGCTGGCGGCAACATCTTCTATGCTTATAGTGCCGTCAGATTCATCAAAATGATCCATATAATAAAGCAAGGATGTCTTCAGTCCACTGAAACTGAATTCAATTGCATTGGTTTTCATAAATGACTTTGGAAAATCTATGGTTTTTGGATTTCCATTACGTGCTAATTTTTCGATTTCAGGTCCTCCCGGATATCCCAGGCCTAAAATTCTTGCTCCTTTATCAAAAGCCTCCCCGGCAGCGTCGTCTCTAGTTTCTCCCATTAATTCATAGTTATCTATTTCATTTATGACCCACACCTGAGTATGCCCTCCGGAAACCAAAAGACATACGAATGGAAATGTTAAATTTGGATTCTCCAGAAAACTCGCAAAGATATGGGCTTCAAGATGATTAATCCCAATGATAGGAATCCTCAATCCTTGTGCCAATCCTTTTGAAAAACAAACGCCGGCCAATAAAGTTCCCGCCAAACCGGGTCCTTTTGTAACTGCTATACCTTCTAAACTGCTTAAAGGGATTCCAGCTTCTTCAATGGCTCGAAATACCAGTGAGTTTAAGAGACGTTCATGTTCTCTGGATGCCAGTTCCGGAACAACACCACCAAAAGATTGATGGATCTTTTGTGAACTAATTATATTTGACAGAATAGAGCCATTTGTACACACGGCAGCAGCCGTCTCGTCACAGGAGGTTTCAACTCCAAGGATGTTCAACTTGTCCCCTTCGTAACGACTAATTCCACGTTTCTGGGCGATAAATTTTGCCATTCCAAAATGTCGTTAGGTGTCACAACGACAGGTTCAAAAAACTGTGATCTAGGAGTCCATTGTTTCTCAAAGTCAATGTAGATGAATATGTCTTCAGGGTATATTTCGGCAATTCGATTTACACCTCCAAAAATAGTTAAGGATACAGTTTGTGGATTAACAAATACCCTAAATTTATCCGGTACATTGACTACCTGGATCTGAACTTCACTGATTATCCTCTCACTGATTTCTTGAATATCTACCTGGTAATTAATTTCATTCTTTGAATATTCGATGAGTCGGTTAGATTTATTCAGAGAGATCGTTCGGTTTGTAAAATGTCCGATATTTTTCAGAGTGTCTGTTGCTGTCAAAACTTCAGTGATTTCTTTCGTTAATATATTTGGGCCAGCAACATTTACAGAAGGTGGAATCATTTTTATATCTCCTACTTGAATGTATCCAGGTATTGGTTGAACTATAATTTGTGGGATAATTGGAACAGACTTTACAAGATACTCGTCCAAACTAATGTGAACTTCCCTTGGATAAATAATTTCAACAAATTTCAGGTGGAAGGAGGGAGGAATTACAACTTTCTGCGGATTTTTCGAAAAGTAATCATTCAGGATAAAATCATACTCTTCTGAAATATGATCCAAGTCCAAGATGAGTTTAAAGTTCTCGAAAAAGTTTTTTAGAAGATATGCTTTTAGTAATTCATTTCCAGTACCAATTAATCGAACTTGAGCAAATTCAGGGACTTCCTCCTTTAGTGCTTTTTGGGCGCTGATATTTCGAGCTACCAGGGGAATTTTCATAATGATTGAATATTCTTTGTCGCTCATGACAAAAATCCAGAGCACCATAGCCATACCCAAGGCACCAAGACGTAAGGGAAGTTTCTGGAGGGAGAAAAATTTTATTAAATGAAATGACTTCACGATTTATGGGAGTTTATTAGAAAAAAGGGGCAGGATGGTGGTAGGATTTATCAGTCATTAAAAGTTCCTCCCTCCAGTGTTAAAGCCGTTAAAAAATTGGGTTATATTAATAGAGTACTGATTTTTTTTATTACACAGTTAAGCTCTATCTGAATCGTTCTCTTTCGTTTCTGAATCTTTTTCCTTTTTTTCAGGTTCATCAATATTTTCAATGGATGTGGGAATTTTTATTTTCTCTGTGGAAAGGTCTTCTTGCTGATCCATGAACTCATGAATGGAATCCTTATTCGAAGATTTTTTGTGTTCATCAATTAATTTTTCAAAGTAGAGAAACACTTTCTTTTCTTCAGGTTTAACTTCCATGACAATCCCAGTGATAGTATCACCTGGTTTATATTTATCCATCATAGTTTTTTGCTCTTTTTTATTCTTTCTGTCGAATGGAATTATTCCTTCTATGTCCTTTTCAAGCTCAAGGATTATTCCTTTTTCAAGAATTCGGACGATTTTACCCTGTACTTCTTTTCCTGTTTCAAAGAACTTTAGAATTTCTGGCCAGGGATCATCTCCAACCTGTTTATAACCAAGAGCAATTCGCCGATTTTCTTTGGATATTTCCAATATTTTAACTTCTACTTCCTGATTATTTTCAACAATTTCTTTTGGATGCCGAACAACTTTTATCCAAGAAAGATCAGAGATATGAATGAGTCCATCAATCCCTTCTTCCAATTCGACAAAAGCTCCAAATTGAGTCAAATGAATAACTTTCCCTTTATGAACTGCATCAACTTCATATTTTTCTTTAATTGTATCCCATGGATCAGGCTGGAGCTGTTTTACTCCTAAGCTTATTTTTCGGTCCTCCATATCTATGGAGAGTATTTTTGCCTCAACCTCATCGTTCATAGAGTATAATTCAGACGGATTTTTTATGTGTCGTGTCCATGAAATTTCAGAAATATGGATTAATCCTTCTATGCCAGGTTCGATTTCGATAAAAACCCCATAATTTGTTAGGCTCACAACTTTACCAGTCACAGTAGATTCTACGGGATATTTCTTTTCAATTCCATCCCAAGGATGAGGTGTTAATTGTTTCAATCCCAGGGATACCCGTTTTTTCTCTTCATCGTAATCAATAATTTTTACTGTAAGTTCTTCGTCCAGTTTTACTATTTCCGAAGGATGCATCACGCGGCCCCAAGACAGATCAGTGATATGAAGTAAACCATCTAATCCGCCTAAATCGATAAATACACCGAAATCAGTGATATTTTTTACTCGTCCTTCCAATATTCCTCCTATTTGAATTTTCTTAAAAAGATCTTCACGTAATTCCTTGAGATCTTCTTCAAGAATTGCCTTGTGGGACACAACAATATTTTTCCGTGATTCGTTAAATTTGACAATTTTCAATTCCATGTCCTGATCCAGGAAATGATCAAAATCTTTAACCGGACGAACATCAATTTGGGAACCGGGAAGAAATGCTTCAATATCTCCAATATCCACAATCAGCCCCCCTTTTGTCCTTCGCATAATTTTTCCTGTGAATGTAGCACCAGATTCAAAAGTTTCTCGTAACCGTTTCCAACGCTGCATAAAATCAGCTTTAGATTTTGATAGGATTGTATGACCGTGTTTATCTTCAAGTTTTTCAAGAAATAGTTCGATTTTTTCTCCGATTTTTGGCAGCTTGTCATTTGGAAATTCAGACCGGTCAATAATTCCCTCAGATTTGAATCCAATATCCACGAGAATATCATTGTCAGTAATTCCGATTACCCGACCATTAATCATTTCATGCTCAGAAATATCTTTGAACGTACTTAAATACTGTTCTTGAATCTCTTCGGGAACAATTACATCAATAGTCTCCTGATCCAAATTTTCACGTTCTACCAAAGGTGTATCCTGAAATAATTTTGGGTCTAAATAGTCAACAGAAGGTAAATTTTCAACAACACCTACTGGGTCTGGAATCTCTATATTAGTTTGGGGAATGGCAGTTATTGATGGTTCGGCATCAATTGCTTCCACTTCTTTTGTATCTTTCTTAGTCATTTTATCTTTCCTTTTATCACTTTTCGACTTGACGAATTCCACAATAAATTTTACCTGTTCATCAATTGAAAGATGAGTCGTATCTAATTCCACCGCATCAGCGGCTTTTGTTAATGGAGAATGAGACCTGGAGGAATCTTTCTGATCACGGGTTTTTAAATCCTTGCTCAACTCCTCAACTGATCGTTTTTCTCCAAGGGTTAATAAGTCTAATTGACGTCGTCGGGCACGAGTCTCCACATCAGCAACAATAAAAAACTTAAAATCCGCATCTGGGAAAACCACTGTTCCTATATCCCGACCTTCTACTATACAATCCGTTTGACTCCCAAGAGTCCTTTGGATAGTAACCATTGCTTCTCTCACGATAGGTATGGCGCTAACTGCACTAACGTTTTCAGTAACATCTACGGACCGAATTTTCTTGGATACATCTTTCCCTTTTAAAAAGATGTTTGTCCCTTCTTTATCCGGTTTCACCTCTAAGTCCAAACTTGCCAAAAGAGATTTTAACGCGGCTTCATCATTCAATTCAACAGATTGATCCAAAATCGCCAGCGTCACCGCCCTATACATTGCACCAGTATCCAGATAGGTAAAATCCAGCTTTGAGGCTACCATTTTTGCCGTAGTACTTTTACCGGAAGCAGCAATACCGTCAATTGCTAATATCATGATATTCAACTCTCAATAAGCCGATGAAATTAACTTTTGTCAATGTGATAACCTACACATTATCATTTAGAAAAAAATCAATCAATTTTAACTCTATCCGTGAAATTATTTTTTAGGATTTCAGTTTCCTTTTCTGAGAGAAATCGCCAGTGTCCTGTGGGAAGATTTCCAAGGATAATTTCACCATATTGTACTCTTTGAAGGGAAAATAATTTTATTTTTAAAAACCTGAATATTCTTCGAATCTCACGTTTTTTCCCCTCCTTTAATTTTAGGGTCACTATGGATCTTTTTTTTACGGTTTTTTGACGAACAAATTCCGACCGGCCAAATTCTCCGTCACCGATATAGATTCCCTTTTTCATTTTCATGATTTCTTTTTGGTTCAGTTTACCCTCAATTTCTGCTTGATAAATCCGAGGGATTCTATTTTTTGGATGCATCAGGTAATTTGCTAATTCACCATTGTTGGTGAGAAAAACCAGTCCTGTAGTGTCTTTATCCAATCGTCCGATAGGAAACAACCGATTTTGCAGGGGGATAAGGTCTAAAACAGTTTTTCTGTTATGGGTGTCTTTTGCGGTTGTAATGATATTTTTTGGTTTATTCAGCATTACGACAATTGTCTCAGTTACTAAAGATAATTTTTGACCATCATATTTCACCACATCATCTTTTTTCACATTAAATGCCGGATCTGTAATCAGTTTTCCATTTACAAAAGTTGTTGCAGCTTGAATGAGTTTGTCAGATTCTCTTCGAGAAGCGACACCTGATTTGGCAAGATATTTATTCAGTCGCATAAAGAATAAAAATAAAATATGTTTGGTAAAAGGACAGACGTATCTCGAATGATTATAATTGAAAAGAAATTGAATTTTTCAGACAGAATAACATTTCTGTTTTTTCCCACGATTTATTTTTTAGCTTATTCGGTTGCACTTGATAATTCAGCGATTTCCCTTAATTTGGGTATCTCTGAAATTGTATTCAAGCCAAATTTTTCGAGAAATTTTTTGGTTGTACCATAGAGAAGTGGTCTTCCAGGACCTTTATCTCTTCCTCGAATTCGGATCAAGTTGTGCGTGAGGAGAGTCTTCAATACTCCTGTACAATCAACCCCACGGATGGATTCCACTTCGTATCTGCCGATGGGTTGTTTATATGCTACAATAGCCATTGTCTCCATGGATGCTCTTGAAAGCATCAGTTGACCACTTTTTTTTAATAACCGTCGTATCCAAATTTCGTATTCTGGTTTGGTCGCAATTTGATACCCATCAGCGATCTTCCTGATATAAAATGAATGTTCTTCTATTTTATACTTTTTATTGAGTTGTTCTACAGTTTCCGATATTTTAGGGGTATCTGACTCGAAAACAAGATTAACCTGTTTTTGTGTCAAAGGCTCCGGTGTTGCAAAAAGTAAGGATTCAATAATTAATTGGTTTTCCTTTTCCTGCATTATTTTAGGCTAAGTTTTCAAAGTGGTGGAATTCAATTTCACCAAAAATTTCATTTTGTACAACAGTAATCGTACCTTTCTGGATTAGTTCCAGGATAGCAAGGAAAGATACAATGAGTTCAAGTTTGTGGTTAAAACGACTCATTAAAGCTGAGAACCGTAGTACCCCATCACCATCAAAGCAACCCAGGATTTTTGCTTTTTGCTCCTCCAGGTTTATTTGTTCTCTCCGGAGTTCATAAGTGGAAATCACAGGCATATTGTCCATGGCGATCTTAAAACACTGGGCTATTTCAAACAATGAAACGTCTTTTAAATAAAATTCTAAATCTGCATGAGCTTCAGGGAAGTCTGTAGCATTCTTACGTGGGAAATACCGATTTTGATTTTTGGCCAATTCAGTCAGATGTTCAGCAGCTTCTTTGAACTGCTGGTACTCCAATAATTGCTTTACCAAAGCGGTTCTGGGGTCTTCAACATTACTGTCTTCATCATTCCCGTGAGAGGGTAAAAGCATTTTTGCTTTTATTCGCATTAGGGTTGCAGCCATGACGATAAATTCTCCTACAACTGTTACATTGAATTCCTTCATCATATCCAAGGCTTTCACATAGTCTTTGGTAATTTTAGCAATGGGGATATCATAAATATTAATCTTATCCCTCCGGATAAAATAGAGTAATAAATCAAGGGGTCCTTTAAAACTTTCAAGAGATACCTTATACATTTTTCTCAGTAGTTTAATCCCATTGCTTCCCGAGCTCTTGATAGATAATCATCTCCAACAGCCGAAGCTTTTTGAGCACCTTCCTTCAGAATATTTTTTACATAGTCATTGTGATTTGTCAAATAATTCCGCTTATTACGAAATGGTTCGAAATGAGTCCAGATTCGTTCAAAAATCTCCTTTTTCACATCACCGTATTTCAACCCGGGAGTTTTAAATCGGTTGGTCAATTCTTTTTTCTCTTTTTTATCAAGAAAGAGACTGTAAATTTGAAAAATCGGAGAATCCGTACCCTTGGGTTCATCGATTGGAGTGGAATCAGTTACAATGGACATGACTTTCTTTTTCAATATTTTTTCATTACAGAAAACAGGAATTGTATTCCCATAAGATTTGCTCATTTTCTGACCGTTAATGCCAGGCACCAGCTGTGTTTCTTTATCAATGTCTGGTTCAGGAACAATGAAAACATCACCGAAAGTATTGTTGAAACGGGTTGCCATGTCCTGTGCCATTTCAAGATGTTGCCTTTGATCTTTTCCAACAGGTACTTTTTCAGAACCAAATAAAAGTATATCAGCAGCCATAAGTATTGGATAGGAAAAAAGGCCCATGTTTGGAGCAACTCCTTGTGCAATTTTATCCTTATACGATGTTGATCGCTGCAGCAAGCCAACATTTACTACGTTTGATAAAAGCCAGGTCAATTCCGTAGTCTGGGGGACATCCCCTTGTATCCAAAAAGTAGATTTTTCCGGATCAAGACCGAGTGCCAGGAAATCGCATGCTGCACTAAAAGTATTTTCTCTAAGAATTTCCCGATTCTGAATGGATGTCAAAGCATGGTAGTTGACAATAAATGCGAATAGATCGTTTTTTTCTTGATAGTGAATCATTCGGGACATCATTCCAAAATAGTTACCTAGATGTAATTGTCCAGATGGTTGAATTCCACTTAAAACGCGTTTCATGAGATTCTTTGAGTTATTGTAACGGTTCCATAAATAAGTAAGGTCGCCAGCCAATTTGCTGATGTCGTACAATTTGTTGAAAATAATGAATTCTATTTGGTCGCACAGGTTGTCTTTTTAGCTGCATTCCTGCTTCACCTGGTGTCCGATTTCCTTTTATTAAATTACAGGAAGGGCAGGCTGTGGTCAGGTTCTCCCATGAATCCAAGCCACCCCGTTCTTTAGGGATAATATGATCCACTGTGACCGGGCCGGAGGATTTTCCACAATACTGACAGGTATGATGATCTCTCTGAACAATATTTCTCCGGTTCAGAATTACTGACATACTGTTGTAATGAACAATTTTATTCAGTTTTACTACACTTGGCAGTGAGAGAGTTGTGCTGGGGGAATGAGCTGCTTCTTCATATGATTCGAGGATTTCTGCTTTGTCAAGATAATAAAGGCAGATTGCCCTTCTTGTTGTACACACATGTAATGGGGCATAATTCGAATTAAGTACGAGTACGGCTCGATTCAATATGGATCCATTGAGCGATATTGCTATTGCGTTCATCCTATCAATAAATCCTTCATGCTCACAGCTGAACTAAATAGGCTCTTTAATTTTTTGTTAAAATTATGAGCATTTTCTTCAAGACTTTCTTTCCTCACCCAACCCCGAGCATTGATGAACCCCATTTCCCCGGTGCAAATTGCCACGTGGGTCACTCTTCCATTTTCACTAAAAAACAAGAGATCTCCCCATCCTGCTTCCTCCAATTCTACCTGAGCATTTTTCAAGAATTCTTCCTGTTGATGAGCATCCCTCGGAAGATTCACTTCTGCCGATTTGAAGACGGTTTGAACAAAACCAGAGCAGTCCATGCCACCGGGAGTTTTTCCGCCCCATTGGTACGGAGTTCCGAGAAAACGGAATGCAGATTGCAGGATATTTTCACGGGTGGCAGGATCAGAAGCAGAGTAAAGTTCGGTATTTGTCCACGCATTCATACCATCTGGGAGGATTACACGATATCCATTTTCAGTGCTCTCAGCCTTGAGACTGCAGTTAAAACAAATCTTCCGCAAAATTTCACCATCTGGTTCATCCAAAAGTGGAGTGGACAAAGAATAACAAACATGAGAGGAT
>NYYF01000001.1 GCA_002686675.1 Fidelibacterota bacterium | reverse complement strand
TTAAAAGCTTTATTTGAAAAAACATATATAAAGAATAAACAGAAAGCCCCATTCATTCGCGAGATTTTCTATTTACAGGAGAATTTTAACTTAATTCCGTAAAACGAAAACTTACTGATCTATTGCCAATGACTGGTCTGGCGTAATAACATCTCCATATTCTAATTGAAGTCTATTGAGCTTATCAATTTGTGCTTGAAGCTCAGTAAAGTATAAATCCGGAATTTTCTGAGAGCTTTTAATTTTACCATATTCTTCCCTCTGATACTCTAACCTAGAAATAATATTTCCAAGGTAAAGAGAAAACTGTTTATCATAAAGACTTTTCGTGTAGTTCTTATCAATCAATTCACTAAATAAGTCTTTTAATTTTCCATAGGTTGGAATTTTCCCGATTGGAGTATCTACTGCTTCAGCCTCACCGTGNTTAAATCTTTCTAACCANGCAAGCCACACTTTTACATCCTGNTTTTCGCCAAGTAGCTTATCAGATTCCCCACCCCTTGCTTTGTCTGTTAAGAAGTAGTTAAGCCCAGCCATAAGCGGTTTTTCTTTCAATTTTTCATTATTGAATACTCCAAACTGAGATTGCATATATGCACCAAGTTCACTTGGAACAAATGGNGCATTTGCCCATGGAGCTCGTTTAAGAGAACCATCAGCNCCAACTTCAGTTGCTGTAGTAGCTGAAANAATGTTCGCTCCAATTAATACGCCTTCATTTGCCGAATTTGCAATCCATACTGGAGGCATTGTGTCTGGATCTCTACCACTATACGTAATGATTTTTGCTTCAACTCCAGTCGAAGCTTCAGCTTTTGCNTTCGCAAAGTTAGCAATATCTTCAGAATTTAAAGTTACACGTGCATTCCCATGTGATATTGGTGTGTCTGGCAACATCGATTTTGTCCAATTCCCCTGGAAATTAATTCCCTCCTCCGGGATAGACCTGCCATCATTAGTCCATCTTGCTTCACCTTCTGGAGTGATTAAAATATTAGAGAAGATAGCTTCTTTGCCGGGTGTCTTTAATAGGTTAATAATGTTAGGATCACTTTCTGCAGTCATATCTTTCACGATTCCAAAGATACCGCACTCTGGGTTTACAACTGCTAGCATATTATCTACAAGTAAGAACTGGGCAAGGTCATCACCGATGAACTGATCTCCTGCCATTGCAGTGGTTGTTTTTCCACAACCACTTGGGGCAGCACCTACAATCCATGTCATGCGACCAGTGTCTTTTGGCCCTTTAACACCAGTAATAAACATATGTTCAGACAGAGTGTCAAACTCACCTTCTTCAATTGCACGTTTAACNGCTCTATTAACAGCCAATCTATGGTGACCTTTTTTCATAAGAAGTGCGTTACCAGCATAGGATACTTCAAATGCAATTGTCGTTTCTTTTTTCAGATCCATGAAAATACGTCCCTTTTCAGTATCAAGGGTTCCGGTACTATGAAGATTTGTGAAATAAGTACCTGTTAGATCCATTTGTNCAAAGAAACCTTCAAAATCATTTCTGTAAAGAATCCCAGCGCTGTGTGCTACATATGCAGAGTCAGTCATTTGTACAACAGGGAATGAAAGAGGAAATCCTTTGGGCCCTCTCGTATATAATGATATATACATGGTCCTGCCATTCATAATATTTGTCATACCGTCCCTAATTTCCTTAACAGCATCTGCTCTGTCCATACCCTTTGCTAAAGCACTAAGGTTGCTTCCTTCATCTTTAATGTAGTATGTATTAGCAACTATTCTCCCCTGTTCTTTCACTGGATCCATGTGGTAGGTGTGGCCCTCTTGAGCCATGGCTGTTTCTTCTCCACTGTCAATAGCTGCTTGTCTAATTGCGGCTTTATCTGTTGCACCCATATCTATGAAGATTTTTGNAGGTCCAGTTAGTTCAATAGCTTCGCCGATTCGATCTAACAACTCCGCGCTTGGTATCCGGGCTAGCTTTCCTAAATTAGAATCATCCATCTTGCTTGCAATAAATGCGACTTGCTGTAAAANGCCATCTTCGGTCGTATCTGCTTTTAGCGAAAGGCCTGAAATTTCAAGCCTTGTATTAAGGACGTTAACCAGGTCTGTTGTATCAGGAGAAATCNCTTTTATTTTTTATGTCANTTAATATTTATGAGTGATATGTCGTTGCTGTTAACTTCTTAATATACAATAATGAAATGTTTATTTCAGTTTAAATAATTAGTGATTGATTGAAAAATATGGCGGTTTCTTCNTGNACAACAAATAAGAATTGGTAAACTATTTTATTAGTAATNCTAATAGCATTTTGATCNAACCTATAGGTTTGATAANCTTCCCATTTATACTGGAGAAAGAAACTCCTCTGCGATCAGTGATTAATTTGATCTTCAATGACTATCCTTCCGCTTGTAATTGGATGATCCAGTCCTTCAATGAGTAATCCCAAATTATCACCAATNCCAGTGACTTTACCTTGGGCTATTTCTTCACTCTGTTCTGTTGAAGTATCCNTAAATACTCTTACCCTTTTTCCAATTACATAGGAACGATCCTGATAAATNTTTAGAANATTTNAATATTTATTNTTNAATAACTGCTGATANTTATCATCCAAAATAGTGACCAGNCGATCCAGTATAATCTTCTGTGAAAAGTCGTTTTTCTCTGCTACAAAATCAAATAAAGAAGCCGCTACCTGATTAAATCTGCTGGGAGTTATCTGGGGGGTCGTTTCTACATTTAGCCCGATTCCAAGCACAGCTCCTGTGATAATATCTCCCATTGTCTGTGTATGAGCAAGAACACCACATACCTTTTTTGAATTAATAACAATATCGTTAACCCATTTAATCGATGCTCTTCCAGTCAATTCTTTTATGGAATCAATTGTCTGGATTACTGATACCGCCGATAAAATGATGAACCCGCCTTCAAAATATTCAATCTCCTGGTTTGGTGAAAGATAAGCAGATAGGTGGATATTTCCGGGTAAGGTCTCCCATGGTCGATTTTTAAAACCATGAAAATATTTTCCTGATCCTGCAAGGCAGAGTATTCCACCTGGCAGCTCTGGTTCAGACTGAGAAATTTTAATCAGGGTATCGTACTGTGATGTGAGAGCGAATTCTAAAATAAAAAAATGTTTCCAGTTGCCTTGCCTATTGATTTCACCCATGAAAAATATATTATTTTTTATCAATTTTTCTGCCAGGGATTTGATATTTTTATTCAATGATTTCTGCCTGATATTTCTCCAATNAGGCTTTTGATCTAAGATACCTTCAGCATAATCTGTATTATCTGTGTAGACTAACATGTTCTGTGTTAAGGATTTTTTTTAAACAGTTACAGTATTCAAATTAAATCTTTCGGCCGAAGCAAAGGGGAGGTTAATTAAATACGAAGAAAATAAGCCGGGCCCATAGCCCGAAGAGCATGGGTTTTAACCCTTACCTGCCAATGTTGCCATTATGGAATTCTGTGTATGGAGGCGGTTTTCTGCCTGATTAAAGACAATAGAAGTATCTGAATCAATGACCTCATCCGTTACTTCCCGCCCTCTCTCAGCGGGAAGACAGTGCATAAACAAAGTTTCTTTTCCTGCTGACTCCATCAGTTTTTCATTCACCTGAAAATCTTTGAACAGCTTTTCTCTTTCCTCCACCTCTCCTTTCTGACCCATTGAGGCCCACACATCGGTATAAACCACATCTGCATTTTGCACTGCCGTATGAGGGTCATGACTAATCTCAATTTCGGAACATCCGCCTTTTCTTGCCAATTCAACTGTCTGTTCCTCCGGCGTATAGCCTTCCGGGCAAACACAGACAAAATTCATGGATATTTTTGAAGCAAAGTGCAACCAGGAATGGACAATATTATTCCCGTCACCTACATAACATATTTTTAAGTCATCGATCCTATTTTTTGCTTCCCATATGGAAAAAATATCTGCCATAATCTGGCAGGGATGATTGTAATCAGTAAGTCCGTTGATTACCGGGATAGACGAATATTGTGCTAATTCTAAAATATGTTTATGATCAAAGAGTCGTGCCATTATCATATCGTTGTACCGGCTAAATAGACGGGAAATATCTTTGATTGCTTCCCTCTTCCCCATGCCGATATCATTGGGGCCTAAAAACAGTGCACTGCCGCCCATCCATTCAAATCCTGTTTCAAATGAAACACGAGTCCGTGCAGAAGGCTTTGCAAATATCATAGCTAAAGAACAATTCTTGAATGGTGTATAGTCTTCACGATTTCGGAATTTTATTTTGAGTTCTTTTGCCAAATGAAGTATCTCTAACAGCTCTTCCTTCGAATAATCTGATATATGTAAAAAATGTTTTGCCATTACAAAATATACCGGCTTAAATCCTGGTCGCTGGCAATATCTGCAAGTTTTTCTTTTACAACATTTTTTGTAATAACAATATTCTGTTTTTTCTTTCCAGTCTGTTCATATAAATATTCATCTAAAAGGGTAGTCATAATAGTATGGAGGCGGCGGGCTCCAATATTCTCAGTTTTATTATTAACTTCTGTTGCAATCTGTGCAATAGCATTTATGGCAGTTTTTTCAAACTTCAAATCCACACTTTCCGCTGCAAGTAAGGCCTGATATTGTTTTATCAATGCCGATTTGGGATGGGTGAGAATTTTTATAAAATCATTGGTGGATAGTTTGTTCATTTCCACCCTGATGGGGAATCGGCCCTGAAGCTCAGGAATCATATCTGATGGTGTAGAAATATGGAAGGCGCCGGCAGCAATAAATAAAATATGATCTGTTTTTACTATACCATATTTTGTGGGTACAGAACTCCCTTCAATGATAGGTAGCAAATCCCTCTGAACTCCTTCCCGGCTTACGTCAGGACCAACACCTTTATTGCTTCCTGCAATTTTATCTATCTCATCAAGGAATACAATTCCATTGTTCTCAACAGATTCTTTTGCCAGACGAATAACTTCATCCTGATCAATCAAATTATGGGCCTCTGCATCAGTAAGAATTTTTCGGGCAGCTTTTACATTCATCTTTCGCCTTTTTTTCTGACCAGGCATGATGTTGGACAGCATATCTTTCAAATTGGTCCCAATTTCTTCCATGCCATGTGGGCCGAACACCTGCATCTGAGGCGCAAAATCACTGGAAATATCTAATTCCACTGCCTTGTCTTCAAAATCACCCTTTTCCAGTTTTTTCTTTAATCGCTGACGATTCCTCTGGTATCGTTGCTCCGCCTCTGGTGATTTTTTTCTTTCGGTCTGCCTGTCCACCGGAAAAAGTATATCAAGGATTTTTTCCTGAGCCAGTTTTTCAGCCTGCTGAACAACTTCTATTTCTTTTTCTGACCGAACCATATTAACTGCAATATCTACAAGATCCCTTATAATTGACTCCACATCTCTTCCAACGTATCCAACTTCCGTAAATTTGCTGGCTTCCACTTTCATAAAAGGAGCATTTGCCAGATTTGCCAGACGCCGTGCAATTTCTGTTTTACCGACACCGGTAGTCCCAATCAAAATTATATTATTTGGGACAATTTCATCCCGCATATATTCTGCAACCTGTTGTCGGCGCCATCGGTTTCTCAAAGCAATCGCAACAGCTCTTTTGGCATCTTTTTGGCCAACAACAAACTGGTTTAATTCCCGGACAATTTGTTTCGGTGTCAGTTCATTCATTTTATTTCCATAACCGTTATAGCATCATTGGTATAAATGCAAAGATCTGAAGCAATCTTAAGAGATTTCTTTACAATATCCCCTGCTTTCAATTTCGTATTTTCAAGAAAGGCGGTGGCAGCTGAATGGGCAAAACCTCCACCGGAACCAATAGCAATAATCGGCCCATCCGGTTCTATAACGTTGCCATCTCCTGACACAATAAAACTGGATTTTTTATCCATGAGTGCCAAAAGGGCATCTAAATGACGAAGATATTTGTCTGTGCGCCATTCTTTTGCCAACTCCACNACNGATCGTTTCAGATCACCNCCNTATTCATCAAGCTTTTGCTCAAACTTTTCAAACAGGGTCAGGGCATCTGCTGCTGCGCCGGCAAAACCGCCCAGNACCTNNTTCGCATCNGATTNAAACTTACGAACTTTCACCGCTTTTTGTTTGAGNGCCATATCTCCAAATGTAACCTGTCCGTCTCCTCCTAAAGCNATNGNANTNTTTCTTCGGACTCCCAAAATCGTGGTGGAACGAAATTGCTTTGCCATACTATCTTAATCTCCCTTTTGAAGCAAATCAAAAAGCTTTGAACTGGAAGGAAGAACCAACGTGGTTTTTTTATCCAATACCTTTTTGTACGTTTCAAGAGTCCGGACAAATTCATAGAAATCGGGGTCAGCACTGAATGCCTTCGCATATATTTCCAAAGCCTCGGCCTCTCCCTCACCCCGCCGTTCTTCCGATTCCTTGTAAGCATTTGCAAGAATAATTGTTTTATCTTTGTCTGTTGAGGCACGAATTTTCTGTGCTTCTTCTTCTCCTTCAGATCGGAATTTATTTGCTTGCCTGTTCCGTTCNGCNTTCATCCGGGCATATATGGATTCTTCATTTTCCCTTGGAAGATCTACTCTCTTGATGCGCACATCAATTAATTCGATTCCGTAGGGNCGGGTTGCCTTTTGACTTTTTTTGGTNACCTTTTCCATGATCAATTCCCTGTTTTCTGAAATGATTTCAACCATATCATGGGTTCCNAATTCCTGCCGAAGCTGAGAATAAACTATGTCATCTAACCGTGTCATTGCAGTAGGAATTGCCTGTACTGTTTGGAGAAACAACAAAGGATCAGCAATACGCCAACGTACATAATTATCCACTATCAGGGTTTTTTTATCTTTGCTCAGAACTTCCTCAGGCGGGACATCATACTCCAACAGTCGTTTGTCAAAAACAACTTTATTCTGAAAGGGCACCGGCAGTTTGAAGTTCAAACCGGGCTCCTGAATGGTCCTGACCGGTTTCCCAAACTGAAGAATGACCACCTGTTCGGTCATATCTACGGTAAAGACGGTGGTCCATATACCAACCACTATAATAATAATAAATCCAATAAGTACTTTTTTCATTATTTTATGCTTCCTTTCTCTGTACTGCCAAGATTNAGAAGATTGAGAAGATTCCCATCTTTTCCATCAGGAATAATATATTTTTGTACATTTGGTAANATATTTTCCATTGCCTCCAGGTACAATCGCGTTCTGGTGACAGCCTTTGATTTTCGGTATTCCTTCAAGACAGCCCTAAATTTTGCCACATCTCCTTCAGCGCGCTTCACCCGAGCTTCCATAAACCCTTCAGCTTCTCGGATCATGGCTTGAGCCTCACCCCGGGCTTTCGGGATAACATCATTCCGATACCCTTCCGCCTGATTAATCATTCGGTTTTTGTCTTCCTTGGCGGACGCAACATCTTTGAACGCTGCGATAACCGGTTTCGGTGGAGAAACATCCTGAAGCTGGGCAGCAACAACAAGAATTCCTGTGTCGTATTTATCCAGAATAGACTGAAGCAGTGCCTTTGTTTCTTCCTGGATCACNAATTTACCTGCTGTAAGCACTACATCAATGCCATGACGCCCCACCACCGTTCTCAATGAAGCTTCTGCTGCTTCTTTAACTGTCAATTGTGGTCGGACAAAGTTGAAAAGAAAAGCTTCTGGATCCTTTATCTTATACTGAACAATCAACTCTGCATCCACAATATTCTCATCTCCGGTAAGCATATTACTTTCTTTTTCAATTGTTCGAAATTGGCCATTTCCAAGGCTTCGGAATCCTATTTCAATCCTTTTCACCTCGGTAACTTTAGGTGTATTCCGTACTTCTATTGGATAGGGGAGATGGTATGACAGCCCTGGCTGGGCAACCCTGCTGACCTTTCCAAAAGTCCTTATGACCCCTACTTCATCGGGTCCGACACTGTACACCCCCGTCAGCAACCATAGCACCAGTATGGTTCCTACAACGGGGAGAGCTCCCAGTTTAATTAACTTATCAGGTATCCGGATTTCCTGATCCCCAATAATGATTCTTTTTGCTGTCATTAGTGTATCCTCCTANTCATTCNTTAAAGTTGCCGCCTGAGNCGAGCAACAGGAACATTCATTTGTTCACGGTATTTTGCGACCGTTCTCCGTGATAAGGGGTATCCCTTCTGTTTTAATATTTCCACAAGCCTTTGGTCATTTATTGGATGTTGTTTATCCTCTTCTTCGACAATTTTCTTCAGCACCTGCTTTATGATATGATTACTTATCATCTGACCATTCTCAAGTTCAATCCCCTCGGAAAAAAAAGATTTTAATTCAAACACTCCATAAGGTGTATCAACATATTTCCCCCGGGTCGAACGACTAATGGTGGAAATATCCATTTTTATATCTTCCGCAATATCCAGAAGCTTCATTGGTCGTAATTCATGGATCTTTCCAGAAAAAAACTCCGGTTGGCGATCAATAATGGAACGCATCACTCTTTTCAGCGTTTGCTTCCGTTGTTCAATGGCCTGGATAAACCAATTTGCTGAATAAATTCTCTGTTTTAAAAACCGGTGGGTCTCTGTTTTTTTCGTTCCCTGTTCTTCCATCATAGCAACATAATCCGGACTGACCCTAAGGTCCGGCAGTCCGCTATCGTTCGTATAAATAACCCAGTTTTCTCCCTGCTCCTTTACAATTAAATCAGGGATTACTACTTCATCTTTGGTGAATCTGGTGCCCTCACCAGGCCTGGGGTTCAAATGGGAAATAATATTGACTGCTTCTGCCAGTTGTTCTTCGGAACAATTCATCTTTTTTTTAATCACTTCAAACCGTTTATTAGCAAAATCTTCAAAATGGGCATCAATAATATCATAGGCAAGAGATTCATTGTCTTTTTCCAATTGAATTAATAAACATTCCCGTATATTTCGCGATGCAATCCCCAGGGGCTCTAAACGCTGAACTGACCTTAAGATAGATTCAATCTCCGTTCCATCCTTGTTAAAACGATCTGCAATCACATAAAGGTCTGTAGCTAAATAGCCCCGCTCATCCAAATTCCATAGAATTTCTTCCGCAATAATTCTTTCAGAATCATTCAGATCAATAAGTTTTAACTGATTTAGGAGAGTCTCTATAAAGTCCTGTTCCTCTTTTACAGGAAGATCAAGGGGTTTCTTTGATCTGTCATAAAAATTTACCGGCTCATACGCATCATCGTCTGATGATAAATCAAGAGAATCATCAACTCCTTCATCCAAATCTTGTTCTTTGTCATTTGTTGATTCAACCTGTTCAAGAACAGGATTTTCTTCCAATTCATTCAAAATTTTCTCTTCCAGTTTTATCGTGCTTAACTGCAATAATCTTGCTTGAAGAATCTGCTGTGGTGATAAAACTTGCTTCTGGGAAAGCTTTTGCTCAAACTTTAACATCAGTCAAGCCTGAATTTTTCCCCAAGATATAAACGACGTGCTTCTTCATCGTTCGCCAGATCACTGGAGGTGCCTGACCTCAAAATTTCTCCTTCAAAAAGTAAATATGCCCTGTCGGTTATTGAAAGGGTTTCCCGAACATTATGATCTGTAATTAGTACCCCAATATTTTGATTTTTTAATGATTGGACAATGAACTGAATATCTTCAACAGCAATGGGATCGACACCTGCAAAAGGCTCATCTAAAAGGATAAAATCCGGATCAATAGCAAGGGAACGGCAGATTTCTACCCTTCGCCGTTCACCCCCGGACAAGCTGTTCCCCTTGTTGTTCCGGAGGTGCTGAATGGTCAGGCCTTCCAACAGTTGTTCAATTTTTGTTTGTTGATCTTTTTTGGACAAATCAGTCATTTCCAGAACAAGTTTCAAATTGTCCTCAACGGATAGTTTCCCAAAAATAGATGGCTCCTGAGCAAGATATCCAATCCCCTGACGTGAACGTTTGTACATGGCATCCTGAGTAATTTCCTTTTTATCCAGAAAAATTCTCCCCTTAGTTGGCTTTATCATCCCTGTGATCATATAAAAAGTTGTGGTTTTTCCGGCACCATTTGGACCAAGCAATCCTACAATCTCTCCCTTTTTTACTTCAATATCCACTGCCCGCACAACCCAGCGTTTACCATACTGTTTATGGAGGTTTTCTGCTTTTAGCACATGATTGCTATTTTTCATCATCACCACGATTTGTCACTCCGGAAGGATGTAAAATTTTCCAGCGTTTCATCTGAACATCTGATTCAAATCCAATCCCATAGAGTGTATCCTGTTTTTCTGTTGTTATTTTAACAAAATTGTCAGTATAGATCGTCCCCTGAGCATGATCCCATGATAATGTATCAGTAAAAAGAGTCACACCGCTATCCGATTTTACAACCACGTTTTGAATTGCGCGCATGAAATCTGATTTTTCATCAACCTCCGCTAGCTGCGAGGTCAGGCGGGAGGTATGCTTTTCTTCCATATCAAAAAAATCCACTTCAACTTTCTGGTCCAGCAAAACATAAAGACGATCATTGAATTTCTCTAAATGACCAGCCTGCACGATAGCCCGCTGCAGGCCTGCATCAGTCATGGAAATGGTTACCTCCCAGCTTTCCTGGTCAGGTCGCCCTTCACTGGTTTCTCCTGTCCCTGCTGAAGTAGGCGATGAACAACTGGGGGAAAATAACATCAACATAATAACAAACGGTGTAATAGACATAACAATGGGTATGCGCATTTTCATCCACTGGAAGTC